>CAYTGG010000006.1:0-6383 GCA_964437455.1 Candidatus Woesearchaeota archaeon
TGCACCAATTGCTTTCATTATTCCAATTTCTTTAGTTCTTTCTAAAATAGAAGTATACATAGTATTAGCAATTCCAATTCCTCCAACTAAAAGAGAAATAATTGCTATTCCAATGACAATTGTGTTTATAATATTTAAAATTGTATTAACAGAGTCTAATGCTTGTAGAGGAGTTTCTACACTAAAACTCTCTTTTCCAATATCCTCATTTCTATCTTCTCTTAATTCTCTTTCAATTTCTTTAGCAGTATTTTCTATCTTATTTTCATCTCTAACTTTAGCAACAATTAAATCATATTCCTTATTTATTCCCAATAGTTCTTCTAAATCTTCTGTTAAAATAAAAACTACATTATTCAGTTGAAAACTACTAGATTTTTCCAATATACCTACAACTTCAAAATTTTTATTATTAATCATTAAATTTTTTCCAATTCTTATTTTCTCTTCAAAAAAATTATTTGCAAAATCATATCCGAGAATTACTTTTCCATTTTCTCCTGGTTCTAATTTTCTACCTTCCTTCATCTCTATATTAAAAGAATCATAAACAAAATTCATCTTTTCTTTATTTGAAGGAATATCTGTAACATAACCAAATTCTGATATACCTCTATATTCAAATTTTGATATTCTTATTAGTTTAGTTACTACAAACTCAATATTTTCTACTTTTTCTATTATTCTAACATCATCCTCATTTAATTTTTCAATAACAGTGCTTCCTGGAGGTCCAAAACCTGTACCTTTATTTTGAATAGTTAAGGTATCAAGAGACAAAACTCCAAATTGTCCAGTTATAGATGTTCTTAATGCTCCTCCTAAAGAAATTAAGCTTACAACAGCAGCAATACCAATAAAAATTCCTAAAATTGTTAACCAACTTCTTAATCCTCTTTTTTTAAGATTCTTTGAAGCTAATAAGAAATAATCTTTAAACATAGGAATTACCTTCCTTTGTTCTTTTTTCTTATCTTTCTAATTTTTCTGTATATAAACCAGATTATTAAAATAAGAATAACAATTCCTATATAAAAACCTGTATTATTTTTATTGATTAAACCTAATCTAAGAGCCTCTTCTTGAGTATAAACTTTTATAGGAATATTTACAACTTCTGAAGATTCTTCGTTGTCAAAATTTTTATAATCTACTTTAGCATTTAAGTTAGGACTTGAACTTTTAAATATCACATCAAAATTTGCAAAATCAGAATCATCTGAATCTATATTTCCTATATAAATTTTATCAGACGAAATTAATTCAAAACCTTCTGGAAAAATTTGAACAGAGACAAATTTAATTTTCCCTAATCCTTTATTTATTATCTTTAATGAAACTTCTCCTGTTTTTCCTACAATAGCTTCTTTAGTTTCTATAGAAAAATCAATATCTGTTTTAGCACTTACTCTTATACCAAAACTTCCAGTTCTTTCTTCTTGACTAGAATTAGAATTCTCTGCATTGATATACCTTAGAGTATAATAAAGATTGTAATCTCCTGGAATTATATCTGTAGAGGATTTTAATGTGAAAATAAGTCTCTCATCATCTCCTTCATCTAATTCTTCTAGATTTTTTTCAGAACTTCCTATAATTGTGAAAGGAGTATCTTCTAAATTTAAGAAAAGAGAAATATCTTCAACATCGTAATTTAGATTATTCTCAATCTTTATTTTAATATTCTCTTGCTCTCCAGGATAAGTTGTAATATATTCTGCATCAATTATAAGTGCAGATATGAAATTTATAAATATAAATAAAAGGAGTATACTACTCAAAACTAATATATTTATTTTATTCTCCATCTTAATCTTTCTTAATTAGATTTTATAAAGATTTCCATAGTTGCCTCTTAAGAATGAATACACTCATTTTATTACACAAGAAGGATTTTGTTTTTTCCATTTATCTTTAATCTTTTTTTCTATTAACTCAACTTTCCCATCTCTAAGATAATAAATTGTCTTTGCATAATCCTTTGCTAATTTCAAGTCGTGAGTTACCATGATTATTGTTTTTCCTCTTTTATTCAAATCTTCTAAAGAAGACATTATTTTATCTCCTGTTTTTGTATCTAGATTTCCAGTAGGCTCATCAGCAAGAATTACTTCAGATTCATTTGCTAAAGCTCTTGCAATAGCAACTCTTTGTCTTTCACCTCCAGATAATTTATTAGGATAATAATCTTTTCTATTTTCTAATTCAACTATCTTTAACAACTCTTCAGCTTTTTCACTTCTTTCATCTTCATCAACATCTTGGAATAACATAGGAAGAATTATATTCTCTTTAACAGTTAGATTTGGAATTAAATTAAATTGCTGAAAAACAAATCCAATTTTTCTGCCTCTTATCTGAGCTAATTCAGATTCCTCTAAGTCTTCTATATTTCTACCATCAAGATAAATTTTTCCTTTAGTGGCATAATCTAAACTTCCTATTAAATTCATACCAGTACTTTTACCTGAACCAGAAGGACCCATTATAGCAACAAAATCTCCTTTTTCTATTGAGATATTTACACAGTCCAACGCCTTCACTAGAGTTTCTCCCATTTCATAGTATCTTGCAACATCTTTAAGTTCTATTATATTTCCCATAAATTTCAGAGATGATGGGGTATATTTAAATTTACTCTTTTTTAATCTAAAACATAAGTTTTAAAAATGAGAATATAAAAGATATATTATGATTATACCAATAAGATGTTTTAGTTGCGGAAAACCTATTGCTCATCTTTGGGAAGAGTTTAATAAAAGAACTTCTGAAGGAGAATCTCCTAAAAAAGTTTTAGATGCATTAGGTTTAGAAAGATTTTGTTGTAGAAGCATGTTCTTGGGACAAACAGATTTAGTTGAACTTATAAGCAAGTTTAAAAAATCCTAAATAAAATTCCTAAATAATTTTATTTTAAATTATTTCATTCTCCATCTGCTTTGATATCCACAATTTCCACAAACTATTGATTTTATTCCCTTTTTTATTCTAATCTTCTCATTTCCAGAATAAGGAGTTAAACATTTTTTACAAAATAATTTCCTTTTTTCTTTAAGAGGAATATTATAAGACATAGCTAATCTCTTAATTTTTTTAATCTCTTTTGGAGTTTTTTCTTTAATATTAGAAAAGAATTCCTCAATTTCTTTTTTTGCTTTTTCTTTTGAAATCACTTTTTTCATAATTAATTAAGAAAAGAAGATTATAAAAAACTAATTAAATATTTAAAAGAAGACAGCACCAATTTTTCGCGCCTTGTCGGGCACTAATAACTAGCATAGGAAGCTTAACTTCTGTGTTCGGAATGAGAACAGGTGTTTCCAACCTATTATGGCTGTCTTCAGAAGTTAAAAAAAGAAGGGATTTATAAAACTTCTTATATTAGAAAAAACGATTAATTTTATGTGGAAGTGCCGGAGCGGTCAAACGGGCTGGATTAAGGCTCCAGTGGCTTAGTGCCTGCGAGGGTTCGAATCCTTCCTTCCACATGGAACAATTATTTGATTAATCAAATTTTATTAAGCGCCTGTAGTTCAGTTGGATAGAATGCGTCCCTCCTAAGGACGAGGTCGTAGGTTCAAATCCTACCAGGCGTATAAAAGAAGTTATTTGGTGTTTAGGGAGTTATCATAAACTTTAAAACTATACTCTCAATAATTATTTTAAGCGTGGGTAGTATAGTGGTAGTATAATTGGCTTCCAACCAATTGACCCGGGTTCGAACCCCGGCTCGCGCATTTTATAATTAAAATGGAATCAGAAGAAAAAACTCAGAAGAATCTTTATGATAGATATTACAAATTACTATTAGTAATTCCCTTAGTAATTTTAATTTTCTCTTTAGTTTATATGTATTCTTTTTATTCTAAGAATGATGATTTTATTCTTAAAGATATTTCATTAACCGGAGGAACTTCTGTTACTCTTTATGGTTCTTTTGATAGTAATAAAATTAATCAGGATTTATCAAATGAACTGGGAGATATAAAGACAAGAGATATTTATGATTTAGTAACTAAAGAGAAAAGAGCATTAATTATTAATACACAATCTGATGCAGATTTAACTAGATCTGTTCTTGAAAATTATTTAGGTTATGAATTAACTCAGAAGAACAGTAGTTTTGAATTTACTGGTTCTTCTTTAAGTGAAGGTTTTTATAAACAACTTTTAACTGCAATTTTATTCGCATTCTTTTTTATGGCCATTGTGGTATTTATAATCTTTAGAACTTTTGTTCCTTCTTTAGCTGTTATTTTTTCAGCTTTTTCAGATATTTTAATGACTTTAACTTTAGTAAATATTCTGGGAATAGAGGTTTCTAGTGCTGGAATTATAGCTTTTTTAATGTTGATAGGTTATTCTGTGGATACAGATATATTATTAACAAGTAGAGTTCTAAAAAGAACAGAAGGAACTTTAAATCATAGAATTTTTGGAGCTTTTAAAACAGGAATAACTATGACTCTTACTTCTATTATTTCTATACTCTTCGCATTTCTTGTAATTAAATCTTTTTCAGTAACTTTAAGTCAAATTTTCACAATTCTTCTTATAGGATTAGGATTTGATATTCTTAATACTTGGACAACAAATGCATCAATACTTAAATTTTATATGGAAAGAAAAAAATGAATCTAAAATTAACTTGGAAGATTTGGATATTAATCATTATCTTAGTTTTCTCTTTAATTTCTATTTTTGGATTACCTCCTAAAATAATGCAAAATGGAATTTTAATAACTTCAGTAGAGACGAACTCTACAGCATTTGAACAAGGATTAAGACAAGGACAGATAATTGTAGAAATAGATGGAAAAAAAATAGAAACTTTAGATGATTTTTCTAAATCTCTTGAAAAATTTAATAATCAGAGTGAAGAAATTAAAACTATTATTAAAACAAGAGAGTCTGAAATAATTTTATTCTCTAAGAATTCACCAAATATGACTGTATCAGAGATTCCTAAAACAAATATTAATACAGGTTTAGATTTAGCAGGAGGTTCAAGAGCATTAGTTAAAGCAAAAGATTTAGATCTTTCATTAAAACAAGTTGATGATTTAGTTAATGTTATAGAGAATAGATTAAATGTTTATGGAATTGAGGATATGGATATTCGTTCTGTTTCAGATTTAGAAGGAAATCATTTTATGTTAATTGAAATTGCAGGAGCAACTCCTAAAGATTTAGAAGAATTAATCTCAAAACAAGGAAATTTTGAAGCAAAAATAGGAAATGAAACTGTTTTTGTAGGAGGAGAAAAAGATGTTTCTTCTGTTTGTAGAAATGATGCTACTTGCGCCGGAATTTCAAGTTGCGACCAATCTGGAGGAGAACATTTTTGCAATTTTAGATTTGTTATCTATCTTTCAGAAAAAGCTGCTGAGAAGCATGCAGAGATAACAAAAGATTTAGAAGTAAATTCAACTCAACAAGGAAACTATTTAGAAAAAAAATTAGATCTTTATTTAGATAACAAATTAGTAGATTCTCTTTTAATAAGTGAGGGTCTTAAAGGAAGAGTAACCACTACTATAGAGATTTCAGGTTCTGGAAATGGTTTAACACAGGAAGAAGCATATGATTCTGCTGTTGAAAATATGAACAAATTACAAACAGTTTTAATAACAGGAAGTTTACCATATCAATTAGAGATTATAAAATTAGATACAATCTCACCCACACTTGGAAAAGAGTTTATAAAAGCAATATTCTTAGCCTCAATTATATCTCTTCTTTCAATCGCAATTATTATCTTTTTAAAATATAGAAAATTTAAATCTTCCTTAGCTTTGTTAATAACAAGCTCTTCTGAAATAATAATAATATTAGGAGTAGCTTCATTTATAAATTGGAATTTAGATTTACCAAGTATTGCAGGAATTTTAGCAACTATTGGTACTGGAGTAGATCAGCAGATTATTATCTTAGATGAAGCAAGACAAAAAATGTCTTTAAGCATAAAACAAAAATTAAAAAGAGCTTTCTCTATTATTTTAGGAGCGTATTTTACTGCTGTTGTTGCATTGTTTCCTCTTCTATGGGCAGGTGCAGGATTATTAAAAGGATTTGCGATAACCACAATTATAGGAATTACCGCAGGAGTTTTGATTACTCGTCCAGCATTTGTAGATATGATAAAAAAGATTGAAGAATAAAATGGATGTATCTAAACATATTATATTAGGTTTTTTATTTTCAATTCTATTATATTTCATATTTCCTTCAATTTCTTTATTAGAATCTTTTTTAATATTTTTATCAAGTTTTTTGATTGATGTAGACCATTATCTTTATTATGTTTATAAAAAAAGAGATTTAAGTTTAAGAAATGCTTATAGATATTTTATAAAAAACAAGAAGAAGATGCTTTCTCTTTC
>CAYTGG010000007.1:0-17880 GCA_964437455.1 Candidatus Woesearchaeota archaeon
GTATATAAAAAATAGAAATTGCCCATTTAGAAATAAGGGCTATTCCAAAGAATAATCCTGAAAAATAAATATATTTTTGTTTATTTGTTTTTAAATATAAAAAGAAAGTGATAAATGATAAAAAACCTACACTCCAAAGTGTTGCATCTGGATTTACTATTTGACTTATTCCTACTAAGATTGGATTTAATGCAATCAATCCAGTAATAAGTAAAGAATAATCTCTTCCTAGAAGTTTCTTAGTGAAATAATAGATTAAAAAAAGCATGAAGAAATTAAATAAGATTATGGGTAATCTCCACCAAAATAAATAAATTTCATATTCTAAAGGTTGAGATTTATAATAATTATGATCTAAAAAGAAATTAACTGGACCTGCTAATAATGAGGGTAATATTCCTGGTTTATCATTAATATAAGTATTTTCCCAATTGCCTTCGCTTAACGCTTCATATAATTGTGGGACTCTTGTATTAACCCATTTAGGTTCATCCACACTCATAAATTGTCCTAAATGATGCATTCCAAAAAAGAGAAAACAAAAACAAACAATTAATAAAATAATAGAGTAAAACCAACCCTCCTTATATCCCCACTTCGTCAAAACATACGGCAATCGTCCGACCCACACCGCCGGCGAAATCAAAATCCTAAATATTCCTTTAATCCACTTCCTCTCGTGAAAAGCAGTCCCAACGCCATAATCAAAATCAAACCAATTTAATCTTTTAAATTTAGAATCAAACTCCTCTCTTCTCTTTTCCTCTGCTTTTTCTTCATCATCTTTTTCTTGTTCTATTTCATCAATAATATCTCTATTCATGTAAAATGTGAGGGCTCCAAATGCAATTGTGGCAATTGTTAAATATAGCTGGTAACTTCCTAGAAAATTTATTACTGTCTTTAGCAAAGAAATTTTATCAATAAAATCAAATTTTAGTGAGGATATTGTTACTAAGAGTAATAAAATCAAAAAAACATATTTTGGTAATTCAAACCAAAAACCTAATTTTTGTTTTCTAAATATAAGGAATATAAGTAAAAATGTAGATATTAAAAGCGAATAACCAATATAAATATTATAAAAATCAAATATCAAAGCAAGGAGATTAATAAGTAAAATAATAAAAAATAGTAATAGAAATGACTTTACAAAATTTCTAGTTATTTTCATTTTCCTAAATTAATCATCTGATAAATTATCTATTAATCTTTTAAAACTATTTTTTTTAATAGATTTTGCTTTCTCATTATTTTTATTTATATTTTCTTTATTATTCAGTTTTTTATTCTTAGAATATTCTTTTTGTAGATTATCTATTTTTCTAAAAAAATCAAAAAATCTTAGATAATAAAAAGTTATAATCAATGTTATAATCATCAAACTCCAAAACGCTTTACTAGGTAAATCTGGAAAATAAAACGCAGGTTTAAATAAACTAAATATAAAAATAACTAAAAGTCCAATAAATAAAAGACTAAAAAAGAATTTTCTCTCTTGTTCAAAAGTTTTTTTTAGATTTGAATTAATTTTTTTATCTTTTATTTTCTTATGACTTTCATCAATTTCTTTCAATTGATTTTCATAAGCTTTTTTAAGTTCATTATTTTCTTTTAAGATTTCTTCTTCTCTTTTTTTGAATTGCTGAATCTCTTTTTTTTTAAGTTTCTCAAGAAATCTTCTGTATTTTTCTTGGAATTTCTGTTTTTCTTTGAAATTGTTTATTATTTCTTTGAATTTAGGAGGCTCTTTTTTTAATTCTTTTACACTCTTTTCTTTGAAATTATTCATATTTTCCTCAATTTTATCTAATTTATCTTTAAGAATTTTATTCTGTTGTTCAATCTCTTTTTTAAAAAAATTCTCTAAATTTCTAAGATCTGAATTAATCTTTTTATTATAATTCTCAATTTCATCTATTTTATTTTTATAATCTATATTCTTACTGGAATCTATTTTTTTAGAATTCTCTAAAATCTTATTTTTTATCTCCTCATTTTCTTTTTTAATGTTCTGAAAGGAATTTTTTAATTTCTTTTCTATAATCGAGATATTATCCTCTATTATTCTCTCTATTGCTTCTTTCATCTTGTTACTATCCAGAAATATCTATATATAAGAATTATTATCCTCTAAAATTCTCTTATTTTTCTCTCCAAAACCTTTAAATATATGCTCCATTATATATATTATAATGGCTAAAAAGAGGAAAGTCAAAAACAATAATTCTGATAAAAAAGAGTCAAGAATTAAAGCATTTAAAAATAATTTTAAAACAAAATTCCGTGAAAATACTATTACAGCAATAACCGCTGCTTTTGGTTTTCTTGTTGCTTTAAGTTGGAGAGAGCCAATACAAAAAATAGTTGATAAAATAATTTTAAGATTTAATTTATTAGAAAATGAGATTTTAATTCTAGTCACAACCGCTCTGTTAGTTACATTAATCGCTGTTCTTGCATTAATCTTTTTATCTAGATGGGAATCTCCTAAATAATGACTAAAAAATCCTTTAATATTAATTTAGATGAAGAACTAATAAAAGAATTAAAAAAAAGAGCAAAAGAAGATTATCTCACAATTGAAGAGCTTATTAACCAAATATTATGGAGAAGTGCAAAAAGTAGTATAAAAAACAAAAATATCAGTCAGAAAAATGTAACTTCATTTATGAGAGCTTTTTCAAGATATAAACCTCATCATAAAAATTACTATTATTGTACTCTATGCAAAAGAAACCATAAATATAATAGTAAAATAGGAAAACAACATTTGAAATATAAAAAATGATAACTGAAACAATGCAAACTTTAATTCTTCCTGGAGCATTAGGTATGGCAGGAGGATTAACAAGAGGAGTTGTTGGATTATTAAAAGCAATGGCCTTGAAAAGGCAAATTCTATGGATGTATTGGATAATAACAGCATTAGTTGCTATGATTATAGGAATGTTTCTAGGATTAATCTTTGATTTTGATTATCGTCTCTCTTTGTTAGCAGGATATGCTGGAACAGATATTCTTGAATCAGTTTACAAATCCTTTAAAGTGCAAAAAGTCTATGTGGTTCCTTCAGGAAGCAAAAAATGAAAATAAAAAGTCTATTTATAATTGATTTTAAAAAAGAGAAATTATCTTTAATTTTATAAAATGGATGAGACAGAGATAATAACTTCAAAAATAAAAGGAAATTTAATTCCAGCTTTAATTCTTATAGCAGTTGTTATTTTCTTTATAATTTTATTTATTTTAGTTGCTTTTTACTGGCAAAGACAATCAATTCCTGTAGAAAATTCTGAATTAACAGAAAATTCAAAAAGATGCATAGAATTAGGATGTCCAGAGAATTCAATTTATGTTGGTTCAATAAATTCAGATAAATATTATGAATGTGAATGTCATTATGCAGATAGTATAAAATTAGAAAATTTAATATGTTTTTCTTCAGAATCAGAAGCAGAATCAACTGGAAGGACTAAAAGCGAATGCTAAGGATATTTTTTCCACAAAACCAATTTTCCTTTTTCATCTCTTAAGAATAAAGTATCTCCTGTTTTTGTCCATACATAATCCTCATCAAAATCTTCTGCACATATTTCAATTTTATCTTTTCTATTTAAAATAATATTCTCAAAATAGAATTTCTTCCTTCCTTCATCTTTAATACTCCAATTATCTAAACTACAATCATAACTACAATTATTATAAAGAATAACTTTCTGATCTTTGAAGTTCATTTCATCTAGAATAATACAATCTGCACATGTATTCTCTGAGCTTTCACATAAATTTATTCCTTTTTTAATGCAATTTTCCCATGCTAATACAATAGGTTCATAATAAGTATCTTTTCCTGAGGGAAAATAATAGTTAGCTAATCCTTCTTCTACTAATTTTATATTTACATTTTCATTATCTAGAAAAATATAAGCTAGAATTCTTCCATATTTATCGTATCTCTCTTTTCCAAATTTTAATTTAACTGTTTTATTAAAGACTTCATTTTCTAAAAACTCTTTTGCTTCTAAATAATAAAGTTCTCCTTTTTCTGGAGAGTTTATTCCTAAAAGTCTTACAGAAATCTTATCTTTTATGACCACAGTGTCTCCATCAATAACTCTTTCAATTTTAGCAGATTCATAAAGAATTTTATTCTCAAGAAAATCATCAATAGAAGAATAATTTATTATTATAAGAATAATAATTAATACTATAAGAATAAAAAATTGCTTTCTTTTTGACATAAAATTTTAGAATAATGCTATTACTTATTATTTTCGTTTATTTAATTGAATTTATAAAAAAAGTGGAGGTGGATACAGAGTATCCTAAAAGGACCGAAACCCTAACCTCCAAAAATATAAACTTTTTTTATTATTTAAATATAAGTGATTACTTTTAAGTGGAGTTAAAAATAAGAGAATGCGGGGACAGAAAATATACTGATATTTATACACATAGGAGGTTAGAGATAATAAATTATTGAAGATGCTTGTAACAAACCCTCTTCATATCTTCAGAAGTAGTTATTAAATTACAAATTTCACTATTATTGGTAAGCTGTGCAATATTATAATAACAAGAACTTATCTTATAATTTGTTATTCTTTCACATACACTAGGATCGTTTATTTCAACTGCTAATTGAGCAAAACAATCAGGTGAAAGGATAACCCCTCCTTCTTTCTCCTCTTTTTCAAAAAGGTAATCACAGATTTCTGGTTCATAAGATAGTTTATCTAGTTTAGAATAACAAATATATCTTTTATTTGAAGAAAGTCCATCTAGATAAGGTATCTTTTTACATAAACTTGGGTCATTGTTTGTTTGGGCAACTGCACTAAAACAATCTTCTTTATAAAAATCCTTATTTATTCTCTCACAAATAGAAACATCTCCATTAACTCTGGCAACATTAATATAACAATTATCCTTAACATAATCAGTTTGAATTTTTTCACATAAATCAGGATCAGGAATTACTTCAGCAACATGTAAATAACAATATTCTTTTTCTTTGGAGTTCTTAACATTTTCACATAGACTAATATCCTTTTCTGAAGCTGCTTTTTTACTATAGACTTCATCTCTACATCGGTCTCTATTTTCTTCATCAACTTTTTCACATATTTCTAAATCTCCTTTATTAACAGCTTCTTCAAAATATTGTTGCTCTATACAATAATCTCTAAGTTCTTTATTTGGAAGATTATCGCATGAACTTGTATCTAATCTAGAATGAGAATCAAAAAATAATAAATAAGAACTAATTACTACTGCAAAAATTAAAAATAAAGTTATTGATATGATTAAAATGTTCTTCATATAATCCCAAATAAACTTTTATATAAAAAACTTACTATTTTAAATAATTTTAACTTTTAGACCCATGCGGGGGACAGGTTTCGAACCTGCGCAAGCACTAAGCTACTGGATCTTAAGTCCAGCCCGTTTGACCACTCCGGCACCCCCGCATAAATTAATTAGAAATATCTGGCTTAAAAAAGTGTTGGTTTAAAAGAGTTTTATTTTAAAATAGCTTATATATAAATTATTTTTCTTGCAATTCTCTATAAGCAGTATCTGCAGCTACAGCTCCTTCTCCGCAAGCACTTATAATCTGCTTTAAAGGATTGTTAGTTATATCTCCAGCTGCATAAATTCCAGAAATATTAGTTCTTTGTTCTTTATCTACTTGAATATAATCTTCTTCTCTTTTCAAATTCAATTTTTCAGCTATTTCAATATTAGGAACACTTCCTATTTCAACAAATAATCCATCAATATCTATTATTCTTTTATTATTAATCTCTATCTTTTCTAATTTTTCTTCTCCTATTAATTTTGTAATATTGGAATTAAGAACTTTTTCAATATTCTCTTTGTTTATTTTTTCTCTTAATTTTGGTTCTGCTTTTAGAAATTTACCTTTTCTATATACTATATACACTTTTTTTGCAACTTCTGAAAGAAGTAGTGTAGCACTTAATGCAGCATTTCCTCCTCCAATAACACATGCAATTTTATCTTTGTAAAAACTAGCATCACATGTTGCACAATAACTAATTCCTCTTCCTATGAACTTTTTTTCATTTTCTAATTGAAGTCTTCTTCTTTCACTTCCAATAGCAAGAATTATCTTTTTTGCAGTATATTTTTGTCCATCTGAGCAGATTATTTTGAAATCTTTTTCTTTTTCAATATCTACAACTTCTTCTTGTTTTATCTCAACATTTAAACTATTAACCTGATTAATCATTTTAATCATTAATTCTGTTCCAGTTATACTCTCATAAGAAGGAAAATTATCAATTCTACTAGCTTCTCCAGTTAAACCTCCAGGAAGTTTACCAATTACCATTGTCTTTAATTGATATCTTGCAGCATAAATCGCTGCTGTCAGACCTGCTGGCCCTGAACCAACTATAACTAAATCATACTTCATAAGAAATATTTAAGAATACTTATTTAAAAATTTTTAGTAAGATTTCTTACATAAAAAACTTTATTAATCTCTTTCCTTTTGTTTAAATATGAAGGAAAAAGTGGTTGAGATTATAAATAAAGCTTTAAGAGAAAAAGGAATAAAATTAGAAACTAAAAAGATTACAGAACTTATAGAAAGACCTTCATCTATTGATTTTGGAGATTATGCTTTTCCTTGCTTCTTTTTAAGTGAGAAATTAAAAGAAGAACCATCTGAAACAGCTCTTTCTTTAAGAAAAATTATTGGAAATTTTTCTGAAACAGATTTTGAGGATATTAAGACTAATAATGGTTATGTAAATTTCTTTCTAAATAAAAGAGATTTAGCAAGAGAAGTTTCTTGGGAAACAATAACTCAAAAAAAGAATTACGGAAAATTAAGATTAGGAAAAGGAAAAAGAGCTATGATAGAATTTCCTTCTCCTAATACTAACAAACCTCTTCATTTAGGACATCTTAGAAATATGGCTATAGGAGACAGTCTTTCAAGAATAATGGAATTTGAAGGAAAAAAAGTTATAAAATCAAATCTTAACAATGACAGAGGAATTCATATATGCAAATCTATGTTAGCTTATCAAAAATGGGGAAAAGAAGAGACTCCTGAAGATAAAAAAATAAAACCAGATCATTTTGTTGGTAATTTTTATATCATGTTTAATGAGAAATCAAAAAGAAATAAAAAACTTCTTGAGGAAGCTCAAGAAATGTTAAGGAAATGGGAGGAAGGAGATAGAAAAACTCTTCTTTTATGGAAAGTTATGAATAATTGGACTTTAGAGGGATTTAAAAAAACATATGAGGAGTTTGGAATAAAACATGACATAACTTTTTTTGAAAGTAACTTATACAAAAAAGGAAAGAATATAATTCTAGAAGGATTAAAGAAGAAGATTTTTACTAAATCAAAAAAAGGAGAAGTTAAAATAGATTTAAAGAAAGAGAAATTAGATGAAAAGATTTTATTAAGGTCAGATGGAACCTCTCTTTATATTGTTCAAGATATAGCATTAGCAAAGATAAAATTTGATAAGTATAATCTAGATGAATCTTATTATGTTGTAGGCAATGAGCAGAATTACCATTTTAAAGTTCTTTTTTCTATATTAGAAAAAATAGGATTTAAAAATAAAAAATTAGAACATATCTCTCATGGAATGGTTAATCTTCCTAAAGGAAAAATGAAAAGTCGTGAAGGAATAGTAGTTGATGCAGATGATTTAATAAAGAATATAACATCTATGGCTGAAAAAAAGATAAAAGAAAGAGAACCAAAAATAAAAAAATCAGAATTAGAAGAAAGGAGCAAAATTATAGCATTAGGAGCAATAAAGTATTTCTTACTTAAAGTGGATATAAAAAAAGATATGCTTTTTAATCCAGAAGAAGCATTAAATTTTGAGGGAAATTCTGGACCCTATATTCTTTATACTTATGCAAGAGCGACTTCAATTTTGAAGAAATCAAAGAATAAAGATAAATTTGAAGTTCCTGAATTAGAACAAAAAGAGTTGGAGCTTGTAAAAAAAATTTATCTTTTTTCAGAGATAGTAAAAAAAGCTTATGAAACTTTAAATCCAGCTCTAATTGCAAATTATTCTTATGAATTAGCACAAAAATTTAATGAGTTTTATCATATCTCAAAAGTTATTGGATCAGAACATGAAGCATTTAGACTTACTTTAATTGAGGCTTTTAGACAAACTCTAAGAAATTCTCTTGAACTTTTAGGAATTAAAACTTTAGAAAGAATGTAATAATTATTTTTTATAGAATAAACTTTTTAATAAAATCAGAAAATATTTAAACTATTTTTATTTATTATATTTAATTAAAAAAGGGGTGATAAGATGGTACATGTAAAAAGAATGAATGAATCTTATTTTGCAGAGCTTTTAAAAGAGTTGAATGTAGTGGGAGAATTAATTCGAGCGAGACAAGAAGAAAAGCAAGGTGTTCTAGATGCATTTGATAGTGAGTCTAGAAGATTTTTCTTTGGAAAGATTTCAGAAAAAGCATTAGCTTCTTCAGTGAAGAAAACAAACAGCGAACTTAGTGAATTGAATGGAGAAATTAGAAAAAATATAACTAGAGCTAAAAGTATTTCTGAAAGATTAGCTAAACTTGCTACTTCCCAAGCACCTGAATCATATAGGGTGACTCTTTCAGGAATATCAGAGAGGAAAAACAAGACTTCAAAAAAGAGAAATAAAAAATCTCCTAAAAAGAAATCTGTAAAAAAGATTAAAAAATCGAAGAAAAAATAAAATATATCAAAACATATTTAAATAAGCTTTAATTATTAAAAATAATAATTAAATTAAGAAGGAGGTGAAAAATGGCAAAACATAGTTCAAATGTTTTGAGTTTTTTGGCATGGTTTACTGGAATTGTTGTTTCATTAGTTGTAGGTTTTGCAATGATTAGTGGAACTTTAGCTTTACCAGGATGGCTAGGCGGAGAAACTGCTTTAGGAATAGGAATAGTCTGGACTGTTGGATGGATAGTTTTAATTACAACATTGGTCGGTGCAATAATGGCTATACTTAAGAGATAATCCTTTCTTTAATCTATTTATTTTTTTTTATTTAATCTATTTATTTTTCTATAAGAATAAGAAATATCTAAAAATATAATTTAAGAAAAATTAAAAAAAAATTTAAGAAATTAAGAAAACAGAGCTTGTAATATCCAAATTATCAAAGCTAACCATATTAGCATAGGAAGCCATGCTCTTTTGAACATATTTCCTTTTTTGAAAATTTTTATAAAAGATGGAAGAAGTTCTTTTGAGTAAGTTGTTATAGTCATTCCTGTTAATAATGCTCCTAATATTACTCCTCCAATAATTTGTATTACTGATAAGTACTGAGTTAAATAGTAAAGTACTATAGTTGTTAAAATTAATTCTATTCCTAATAATAAATTAGGTCTTTTATAGATACTTTTTATAAAATTCAACCATGATTTTGGAGCAGCTAATACAGTTACCAGTTTTATAAACACAGCTATTGCAAGAATAAGTGCAAGAATTTCCAATGGATTCATTTTTCATCACCTCCTTTCATCTCTTTTAATAAGTTAATTAGTTAATATAGTTTTTAAAATTTATCTTTCCTTTAGATATACAAATTTATTATAATTAATACACTTAAGAAATAAATAATTGATTCTTTTAATATGATCTTTTATTTTACTTTTTTCATTTCTTTCCAAGCTAATTCAAACATTTGCTCTAAAGCTGAAGCGAAGAATTCAGTGTTTATCCATATACCAATATCATAATTTGAATGAAACTTTTCATCATCAAGAAGCATAAACATTAATTGATTAGAATCAATAATTACAAATCTTGCTTTTATTTTTTCAATGTTTCTTACTTCTGCAACTTTTTTAAGATCTCTTGCAACTTTAATATTATTCTGATTTATTGGAGCAGCAATTCTTATAACAACTCCTCTTTTTTTACACTTTTCTAAACTAGGCATTAAAGATTCAAATTTTCTATTAAGACCTTCTGCTGTAGTCACTATTGTTATTGTTCTTTCAGCATTAGAGATCATCATATCTATATGATTGTAAAGATTTTGTCTTCCTCTTAAACTACCTGACAAATCAGAAGGTTCTACAAATTTTATTCCTTTATCAAACAAAGTGTTTAATTCTTCAAGAACTTCATCTCCTTTTAAATTTTCAAGCCTATCAGTTCTTTCCTTAGCATTTTTCATTAAATTTTTCTTGACTCTTTCAACAACTTCATTAGGTTTTAATGCAAAGAATTTGATTGGTTTTCCAAGTTTCATAATAACAAATCCTTTTTTCTCCAGACTTTCTAAAATATCATAAGTTCTTGAACGTGGAACATCAGATATATTGCTTAATTCTCCTGCAGTAGAATTACCTCTAGAAAGCAAGGCAGTCCAAACTTTTACCTCATAAAGATTAAGGTCAAAAATCTTTCTTAATCTACTTAAAAATTCTTCTTTAACAATCATATTATTGTTTATTATCTCTTTTTATTTTTAAAGATTGTTATGATAAAAGAGTAATCTTAAAGATTACTAGTCGGTAGTTATTTTATTATCACTATCTCCCCTTTTTTATCTTTTATTCTAAAGTCGATTTTGTTTTTAAATCTTTCCTTATCAGTTGTAACAATTTCCAATTTTCTGGAGTTTGTTTTTTCTTTAAGAAACTCTTTTTGTTTTTCTAAGATTTTCTTTAATTCTTCATCTGTAATCAAAATGACATCTACTCTATCTTTTTTTTGTAAATTTAAATTCTTTCTAAAAGCCTGAATCTGACGAGAAATCTCACGCGCATATCCTTCTGCTTCAAGTTCAGGAGTTAATTTATTATCTAATTTAACATTTATTTCTTTTCCTTTTTTTATTTCAATTTTTTTAATATTTAACTGATTTTTTATCACTTCTTTTGATTCTTTATCTAAATCTAGATCTCCAAATATAACTGCTTTTGCTAAAGGCCATTTTAATCCTATTCCAATAGAAGTTCTTTCTGATAATCCTTTTTCAATTATCTCAAAAACTTTCTCAAAGTTTTTTTCTAATTTCTTGTTTATTCTTTTTTTCTCTGCTTTTGGCCAAGAATACATAGAAATACTTTCTTTTTCTAAATTATATTTTTCTTTCAACTCTAAATATAGTTTCTCACTTATATACGGACAAGTTATTGAGAGCATTTTTAAAATAGCAAAAAGTGTTTCAAAGATTACTTTAAAAACTACAGGATTATTTGTTCTATCTCTTGTAATTTTTATATATCTTCTACTTAAATCTAAAAATAATTCTTCTACAATCTGTGGAGCTTTATCTAACTGGTAGTTATCTAAGAATTCTGTAGAATTTTTTATAGTAGAATTTAGTCTAGATAATATCCATTTATCTTCTATTTTAATATTTTTATAACTATCTGGAATCTTTTCTATATAATTTAGTAGATAATTTACAGTATTTAATAAGATATTTAATTCTCTATACTTTAATTTTATTTCTTCCCAGGAAAAATTCATATCTTCACCTGATTTATTTGTAATTGTGTAAAGTCTAAGAGCATCTACTCCATATTTATTTAAAACTTCTTCTGGAGAAATGATGTTTCCTAAACTTTTGCTCATTTTTATACCTTGAAAATCTCTAATCATTCCATGAGTGTACATATTCTCAAAGCAATTTTTCTCAAATGCCAGATTTGAAGTTAATTGAAGCATATAAAACCATAAACGGGTTTGCTCTGTTGCTTCTAAAACTAGATCTGCAGGCCAAAATTTTTTCATAAACTTTTTCTTTTCTGGATAATAAAGACAATTCCATGAGGCTGTTCCAGAATCAACCCACACATCAATAACATCAGTAATTCTTTTCATCTCTCCTCCACATTTTTCACATTTTATCTTTATTTTATCAATCCAAGGAATATGAAACTCCTCAGGAAGTTTTCCACTTAATTTTTTTAGTTCTTTGCTAGATCCAATAACTTTGTAATTATCACAATTTTCACATTTCCAAATAGGTAATGGAGCACCCCAATATCTTTGTCTGGTGATTGAATTATCTTTTAGATTCTTTATCCAGAGTTGATATCTTTCTTTTATCTCTTCTGGAATATATTTTACTTTTTCAGTTTGTTTTATCATATCAGGAATTAAATCTTCTATTTTGAAAAACCATTGTTCTGTTGCTCTAAAAATAACAGGATTATTGCATCTCCAACAATGAGCATATTCATGAATTACTTTTTCTCTTGCGACTAGATTTCCTTTTTCCTCTAAAAATTCTATAAACTTCTTATTATCTCTTTTAGCATTTAATCCTGAGAATTTTCCCATATCCTCTGGATAGTTTCCTTCTTCTGTAAGATTATTAAACGCAGGTATTCCATATTCTTTTCCAACTTCATAATCTTCTGGTCCACAACCAGGAGCCATATGAACTAATCCTGTTCCTGCTTCAAGATTAACAAAATCTTTAGATAAGACAACACTAAATGCTCTTTTAGAATTATTTTTTATTTCATCATATTTATCCTTTATCTCTTGATAAAAGGGAGGCTCATATCTGATATTTTCAAGAGATTTTCCTTTTAATTCTTCTATTATCTCTGATTTATTCTCTGTAAACTTTGAAATAACAGATTCTACAAGTTGTTTTGCGATTATCCACACTTCTTCTCCAACTTTTACTCTAGCATAATCATATTCTGGATTAACCATAACTCCTAGATTGTAAGGAATAGTCCATGGAGTTGTTGTCCAGATAATTAAATATTCATTTTTTTTATTTTCTATTTTAAATTTTACAAAAATAGATTCATCTTCTACATTTTTGTATTCTAATTCATGTTTTGCTAAAGAAGTCTCACAGTTTGGACACCATGTTACTACTTTCTTTCCTAAATATAATCTATTTTTTTCATAAGCTTTTTTTATTAACCACCATTCTCCTTCAATAAATTCTTGGGATATAGGCATGTAGGGATTTTCATGATCAAGAGAAACAGCTAATTTATCAAAATCCTCATTCATTTTCTTCATCATATCCAAAGAAAAATTCTTACATTCTCTTACAAATTTATCAACACCATAATTTTCAATTTCTTTTTTATCTTTTATATTTAATTTTTTCTGAACAGCATTTTCAGTGGGAAGTCCATGCATATCATATCCTCCTCTATCCCAGACATCAAAATTTCTCATTCTTTTGTATCTCAATATTTCATCTTTTAGAACTTGATTCCATGCGGTTCCCATGTGTATTCTTCCAGAAGTGTAAGGAGGACCATCTAAAAAGTAAAATTTCTTTTTTCCCTTCAAATTTTTCCTTATATTCTCTAGAATTTTCTTCTTTTTCCAAAATTCTCTAATTTCTTTTTCTGTTATTTTAAATTCATACATTTTTATTATTCTTATTTGTAATCTTTTATTTTTAAATGTTAATTGTTATAACCAATTAATCCATTTATATTCTGTAAAAACTTTACATAAATTTTTTGCATCTTCTGGTCTTGAAATCTTTAACCTTTCTACTAAATTAAATCCTGCCCTATTAATAGAAGTTCTTGTTACATATCTCTTATTAAGGAGTATATCTGCAAATTCTTTTGCTATTTCATAATTTCCACTTCTAATCATTCTCAAAAAAACTTTTTTTTCATCATAATCCATACTACGTCTTTTATTTTCCTCATATAGGGCATTAGTAAATAAACTCATTGAAAACTCCACGCAATCTTTGAAAGAACAAAAACTGCAATTAAATAGTAATTATAATTTTATTTAGAATTAAATCTTTATCTAGGATAACATTTCTAATGGAATTATTCTTCTTATTCATTCCTTTTTTTAAAGATAAAAAGTTTTTAAATCTTTCTTAAAAAATTATTTATTTAATATTCTCTTTCAAAATTTCTTAGAAATTCTTCTTCTAAAAAATGAAGTTTTCCTGGAATAATAAAACAGTATGGCTCTTTTATCTCTAATTTCTTTAAATTTTGAATATCTTTATAGATAATCTTCTGATCTCTTTTCCCTAATCTAGAACAAATAAGAATCTTTTCTAATTTAATCTTATATCTCTCAGAAGCTCTTTCTAATTTTTTTAAACTATCTTTTAGATTAACACCAATATCTACTAAAATTAGACTATGAGCATTAATCGATTGATTTTCTTGGATAATTTCCATAAAACTATCTGCCTCAAATTTCGGAATGCTTGAAATTTTCCCGAATTTATAAATTTGTAATCCTGTTTCAGAAACTGCATCTAAAATTGATGCATTATGAATTATCCTAAAGTTTATTCTTTTCTTTTTTGCTTCTTGAATCAAAGAAATGTGTGTAGTAGCTATTAAAGGAGAGCCGTAAACCAACAAAGCGACATTTTGCTCCTTTGCCTCTTTTATTAATTTTTCACTCTCAACATCTTCTCTTTTAAGTTCAATAATCTTCTTTCCTATTAGCTCCTGTAATTCTTCTATTTCATAAGGAAATTTCACAGTATAATTTTCAAGATAAACTTTACGGCAATTCTTTATTACATTTTTTGCTTCATATGTGAAACTTTCTTTATTGAGCCCTAATCCTATTAAATATAACATAATTCTTCAAGAGAAAATCTCTTTATTAAACTTATGAATTTGATGTCTCTTTTAAATGATTATGTAAATATTTAAATTCTGATATTCTAGTTTTATATCTGAAAAGGAGGAATTTAAAGATGGCTAAAAAGAAAGGTTCTAAAAAGAAAAAGGGAAAGAGTAAATAATCTAAAATTTCATTTTTTCTTTATTCTTAATTTTTTCTTAAACATCTACTTGTTACAATAATAATAAATAAAAATGTGAAAAGTAGAACATCATTTTTTGTTATTAATGTTATAATTGACCCAATAATACTTATAATAATTATTAATTTGAACTCTTTTTGTCCTGTTTTTAATTCTTCTTTTGTTATTTTTGCAAGAAAATTTCCAATAGGAATTCCTAATATTAAAATAAAAATACCAGCAACAATTTTTGTTATTTGTTCCATTATAGATTATCTAAAGGTGACTTTATATTTTTTATGGAGACTTAGGAAACTAACAGGACTTAAACAGAAAATCCTTGCAGGATTTTTACAAATTTTGCATAACTCTAAGAAAATTCTCAAGGTCGTTTTCACTCCACTCGTAAAGGAAAAAGGATTTAACAGGGCTTAAAGGATTCGCCCAAATTTTTCTTATTTTATTGGTGTTTTTAGATAGGTATTTAAATATATTAAGTTTATTGTTTACTATAATGATGACTTCAAAAAAAGGTTCAGCAATTACAATTTTTCTAATTATAGTTTTATTAATCTTAGTTATTGTAGGAGGTTTTTTTGCTTACAAATATACTTTTTCAGGAGAAAAAGAATCTGTTTATACGGGCGCACAAGATGGAACCTTGAAGAAAATTGATAAATCTAATGGCGAAGAAATTTGGAGTTTTAAAGCAGATAGTTCTTATCAATATTATAGTCCTTGGAAAATAATTTTAGATGGAGATACAATTTTTATTGCAGGAACAGATGGAACAATAAGAGAAGTAGATAAAAATTCTAAGAATGAAATAAATAAATTTAGTTTATCTGGAAGACCTCAAAGTATGGTTTTAGACCAGAATAGGATTTATGCAGGAGTTCAAATTAGTGAGAATAATCAAGTAATTGGGGGTAAAATAATTGCAATCGATAAGTCAAATGGAAATGAAGTATGGAGTATTGATGAAGACCCTTATAGCCAATCTATTGCTGTAAGTGGAAATTATCTGTATTCAGGAGTAGAGTATTCTGATTTAGTAAAATTGAATAAAAATAATGGGCAAGAAATTTGGAGATTTGATGAGCATAGCCACCCAATTAATGCAATAATTGTGGATGGAAATTATGTTTATACAGGTTCATCTGATGGAACAATAAGAAAAGTTGATGCTCAAACTGGAAAAGGGGTTTTAGGATTTTCAGAAGTTTTTAGAAGTCAATCTATTCATTCAATGGCTTTGGATGAGAATTATATTTATGCAGGAGTTGGTCAAAATTTGTTGGTAAAGATAAATAAAACTTCTATGGAGGAAGTTTGGAGATTTGAAGGACACACAAACAGAGTTAAAGCGATTGTTGTAGATGAAGATTATATTTACTCTACAGGATGGGACAATACTCTAAGAAAAATCAATAAAGAAAATGGAGAAGAAGTTTGGAGATTTGAAGGACACACAAGTTATATAGAAACTTTAGATCTTGAGGTTTTAGAAGATGAGTAAAAAAATTATTTTTCTCATAATTTTTCTCATAGCAATCTTAATTGTGATTCCTGTTTTTTATTTTTTATACTTCCAAGAATCAACATCAACTGATTCTGGCTTTGAAATTAAAACTAACTTAAATTTAAAAGATGAAAATATGATCATAGATGCAACTCGAGATATTGAAGCAAAAACAGCAACTTTAAGAATTCGTTCGGCATCCGAAGAATATATTGGGCCTAATTTACAGAATTCATTAATGTATAAAGATTTAGTTGTTTTGATTTGTTCAATTTATCAAGAATATTATTATAATCCTGAATTCAGAAAAAGTGATGAAGAAAAAATTATTTCTTTAGGACTAAACAAAACAGAAATAGAAAAACAAATAGACGAATTTTTAGATGGATATTCTTTAGAGTCTGTAAATGTCGAGGTATTTAATAAAGATGAATCAAGATTATATACTTGTGCAATAACTGGAGAAAACGAGGAAGATAATCTTATTGGATTATTTAGTAGTGATGGTTCTAGATACAGTTTTAGATTAGATTCTGCTTATTGATATTAACAAAAGAAAAGTGCCTCGGCTTCTTTTTTCTAAAAAAACAAAAAATTGCAGCACTTTCAACTCATAATAAGAGAGAAAAGCCTGCGTCCTATGGACAGATAGCTGAAAACAAAGTTTTCAGAAAAATACTTCTTTTATCCGATTGACAAGAGAACCAACAAAATGCTTAGCACTTTGTATAACAAAGGGTAAAAGGCTTAGCCCAAATTCTTTATTTACTTTGACTTTTCAAAAAAAAGAAAAACTTTTTATATATGTTAAATTTATTTTCTATTATAATGATAACATCAAAAAAAGGTTCGGCAATCTTATGGACTATAATTGTGGTTCTTGTTTTAGTTATTGCTGTTGGAAGTTATTTTATTTTTTCAGGTGGAGAGAATAGTTCAGAGGGTTCTGAGAATATTGCTACTGATGGTGGAAGTGCTGGTGGGGAAACACTTGTTAAGGAGGATGAAGATAATTCAAAGAGATGTTATGATTCGGATGGAGGAGTTGTAAAAAATGTTAAAGGAAAAACTGAGGGGGTAAATTATGACGGAGAATGGGTTGTAGAGGAAGATTATTGTACTAATCTTGTTGGGCAAAAAATTGATAGTTGTGATGGAGGATATGGATGTATGATTGAGGAATTTCAGTGTTTTCCTTTATATGGGAATCAAAATAATCTTATTGTAGATAGTAATGGTTATGGTTGTGAAAATGGATGTAGAGATGGAGCTTGTATCTAAAAACCTTTTGTTATATTCTTAATTCTCCCCCCGAAAAGTGATTTTAACTCTGCGAAAAATCAAAGATTTTTCTTGTCACACCTTACAGGCTCTAGGGCTATAGCACTCGGAAGACATAACAGGAATTTAAAAGAAAATCCTTGCAGGATTTTTACAAATTTTGCATAACTCTAAGAAAATTCTCAAGGTTGCTATCGCTCCGCTCCTCACCACGTTGCACTCTCGCACGTTCTAGGATTTAACAGGGCTTAAAAGGTTATCAAACATCCAAATAAAGAATAATGACAACTATGTTGTCCTCGTAAAAGA
>CAYTGG010000008.1:0-27168 GCA_964437455.1 Candidatus Woesearchaeota archaeon
TTCGTGCAGTTTTAGAAACGAATTTAAAAATTTAATGATATTTATCTAATCTTTATTATTCTAGTTTTCCTAGCTGATTCTAATATTATTTTTTTTAGATTCTCTTTTTCATAATAATCTTCTTGTGTTTCTTTTAGATATTCATTTAGAGGAATAGACCTATAAGGTCCTAGATTATACATTAAAATATTATTAGGTCCAATAGTTCTATAAACTTTTTGACCAACATGATTTGTTCCAAATACGTGAAAAGTTTCTGTGTATATGGGCTCAGGAAAAAGTCTTGCACCAGTAAATCCTGTAAATGTTCCGATTAAAAAAGCTAAAGAAATTATTTCAAGTTTAACTTTTTTAGAGAATTTTAATTTTTTATTATCTTTCATTTTGTTATATAATAAAAAGTTTTTATTAATTTTTATATTTCAAAAAATATATAATCTTTGATATTCTTTTTTAATTATGGCTTCAGAACTTTCAGAATATAAAAAGAAGAGAAATTTTAAAGAGACTAATGAACCAAAACCAGAATTAAAATCCTCTAAATTAAGAAAAATATTTGTAATTCAGAAGCATCATGCAAGAAATTTACATTGGGATCTTAGATTAGAGATGAATGGAGTTTTAAAATCTTGGGCAATTCCTAAACAACCTCCTAAAACAAAAGGAATTAAACGCCTTGCAATACAAGTTGAGGATCATCCTTTATCTTATAAAGATTTTGAAGGAATAATTCCAAAAGGACAATATGGAGCAGGAAAAGTTGAAATTTGGGATAAAGGAACTTATATCCTAATTGAAAAAAATAGTAAGAAAATTGAATTTGAGATTAAAGGAAGAAAACTAAAAGGAAAATTTATTTTATTAAAAATAGATTATGGAAAGGAACCAAAAAAAAGTTGGTTATTTTTTAAATTAAATTAATTCTCTTTTGGATATGTAAAATTTACCCTTAGAATAAAATCTTCTTCTCTTGATTTATTTATAAAATCTCTCTTTCTTTGAAATCTATCCTAAGGCAAATTATCTTTAGAACCTGAGTAATATCTTTTGTTATATTTATCATAAAAAGTAGAATCTTCTATATTATTTTTCTTATAATTAACTTCTTTATGACTCTCAATGAAACTTTTATAATCCATTTTTATTATCTTTATTTTATTTATAACTTTTAAGAATATTATATTTTTAAATATTGTGTTAAATAATTATTTTTTATTTTCACCTGTCCACCATTCTAAATCAGGAATCTTTGAAATCTCCTCTCCTCTAGATTTCATATAACCTCTAACAAGAAGATAAAAGATTAATCCTAAACTTTTCTCACTTTTATTATTTCCAATTATAATCTGATTTGCACCCTTTGAAAAGTTATTTGTATCACATATCATTAAAACTTTTTTGTTTACTCTTAAAGTATCATTTAAAGCATTTCTATCTATCCATTGATCTGTTATTATTGTAAGTTCATTTTCAAAAAATTCTGGAAGATTGATATTCGTTAAAATTCCTGCAGGATATTTTTTTGTAAATACTCTTATTTTTGTAAGTTCTTCAAATTTTCTAGCCATCCTCCATCCTACTTCTCTTTTACATACTAAAATAATATCTTCAGGATTAAATTTTGATAGAAATTCAATTCCTTCTTTTAATTTTTCATCTATAATATCTGTATTAAAAATTGCTAAACCATCTGCCCTTCTTCTATAAACAAAAGGTTTCATATTTGGTGTTACTGCTTTTGTTCCTAAATAAATACCTGCCTTGACATATTCTTCTAAAGGAACAAGCATGTCTGTTTTTTTCTTTCCCTTTACTTTTTCCTTAAGTTCTTCTGCTTTAGGTTCTTTTTCTATAAGTTTTTCTCTAAGTTTCTTAGCTTTCTCAAGAAGTTCTTTCCTTTTCTTATCAGTCTCATTTTTTACTTTTTCTTTAGTCTCTCCTAAACTTTTCTCACTTTTTTTCACTTTCTTATTCTCTTTTAATTCTTTTGTTATCTCATCTCCAATTTCTTCTATAATCTCTTCTCCTTCTTTAACATTCTCTTTAACATTCTTTATAATATCCATGGAAATTCACAGAGAATTTAGTTTTTAAAAGTTGTGATAGTAAATAATTATTCTAAATAATTCTTACATAAAACTTCTTTTAATCTCAATTAATCTTTTTAATTTAACTTCTCGTTCTTTACCATCAATTCCACATTTAAAGAAATCTGCTTGAAAACCAAAAGCTAAATCTGCTAAAATATGCTCTTCTGTTTCACCACTTCTATGAGAAAAAATAATTTTTATATTATTTTTCTTAGCAATATCACAAACTTTCTTAACTTCTAATAAACTTCCACATTGATTAGGTTTAACTATTATAGCATTTATACTTTTTAGTTTAATAGCTTTATCAAACCTTTTAGAGTTAGTAACTGTTAAATCATCTCCTACAATCAAAGATTTAGGAAATTTTTTCAATAATTTAGAATAACTTTCAAAATCCTCCTCATAAAAAGGGTCTTCTATATAGAATAAATCATAGTTCTTAATTAAATTAGATAGATAATTTAATTGTTCTCCATCATCTCTTTTTAATAAAGGATTTTTGTAATTATAATTTTTTCTTTTATAAAAACTTGAAGCAGCTATATCTATTCCTAAGGAAACTTTTTTATTTTTTAATATATCAAGAATCTCCTTTTCATTTAAACTTGTCTGCCAAGCTCTTTCATCATTTTCTTTATTCTCAAAATATTTATCTTTTTCTATTAAATCATTTTTTACTATTTGTTTTATCTTTTTATTCTTCTCAAAGTTTTTTTCTATTGATTTTTCTTTTGGTATCAATAAAAATTCTTGGAAATCAGGCCTCTTCTCTTTAAGAGTTTCTGAATGTTTTCCTCCTCCTATACAATTACCAACTAATCTTGGAAGTTTTATTTTATTTTCTTTATTTATAATCTGCCAGATTTCTTTTTTTTGCTCTTTTGCTATTGCTTTTAGACTTGCACTTTCCAAAGCAAAAAGAGTATTTGCTCCAATATGTCCTTCAACAATATCCTCTATTCTTCTTAAGTCTTCAAAATCTTCAAGATTATCTTCTGAGAAATAATCTGAAAATTTTCTTATTATCTTAATATCTTCTTTTAAACTTTTTTTATAAGGCTCTGCTTCATTTTTACCTCTTGATTTTCCATTAGGAGCTGAAGCAAAGAAATTTCCAACATTAGTATTTATAGAAATCTTAATTGTTTTATCTCCTCTTGAATCAGAAATCATTTCTGCGGATATTTTATGAATAATCATAAAATCTAAAAGTTAAGGATGTTTAAAAATTGCTCGATGATTTAAAATTTATTATTGTGATATCAATAAAATTGATAAAGTCTGTTAATAAAGAATGTTTAAAATAATAATTTAATATTTTTTTTAATCTTCTTCAAAATTCCCATCTTCTTTTTCAGAAATTTCATCATCAGGATTAGCTAATTCCATTATTTCTCCACTTTCTATAACTTCGTCTTCTTCTTTTTTTTCTAAATGAATCTTTTTATTATCATTTATCTTTTCAATTTTTTCATCTTTGTCTATTTTTTCAATTTTTATTATTTTTGATTCTTCTTTCTTACTTGGAAATGGTTTCTTTACTGAAATAGGAAGAATTTTAGATTCTAATTCAATTTCTGCAATTTTCAATGCATCATAATTTATCTTTTCTAAATCTTCTTTTGAAATTTTTATTAATAAAGGCGCATTCATAGCAATTTGTAAAGCTCTTGCTCCCAAAATTCTCGCTTTTTCATATTTACTGAATTCTTGCTCTTGCATTTTTATTTAATAAATTTCTCTATTTTTTTAAAGATCTCTTTCCAAACTTTTTGATTTAATTCTATAGCTTTTTCAAATTCCTCAGAAGTTAAGGTTCCTTCCTTTCCTTTTTGGAGCGATGATATAATCTCTCCAGAACTTCCTATTGTTAATCTTGCTTCACCCACATCTTCTTCTTCTATAGTAGGATCTACAAACAAATTTTTTCCTATTTTATGAATAGTTAAAGAAAGGGGAATATTTTTTGATAAAGGAATGTTCTTGTCAGACAATTCTCCATATAATACTTTTTCTTCTTTTTTATCATATTTAGGAATCTTTGAATTCATTAGAGCGACTATAGCACCTATTCCTGCTGCATCAAATAAATTTCCATCATCATTTATAGAATAAATATCTATAAATATATTCCAAACTTTTTCTTTCTCTTTTATACATAATTTATCAAGCTCAATAAATTTACTTTCTCTTATTATTCTATCAGTAACTCTTGCTAATTCTATAGCTGGAAATTTTGGAGGACCATTTTCAAGTCTGTAAGAACTTAAAGGAAGCAACTCTGCAGTTACCATAAGATTTCCTTTATCTGGAGAATCAGCATAAGGTTCAACAGTATCCATCTTAACTCCAACTAATACTTCTGTTTTTCCAATTTTAACTCTTGCACTTCCTTCTGCATTCTTTGAAATTCCTGTTTCAATCTCAATATCTCTAAATTCATCAAATCTCCTTCCATCAAATCTTTTTCCTTTTTCTAAATATTCTTTAATTCTTCTTTGTGTTATATCTGATGTTATTTGTATATCATTCATTTTAATTATCTCCTAATTTCTTCTCCAACTTTTTTTAAAGCTTCTTTCTGAAGTTCATAAATTTTCTTTCTTGCACTCTTTGCTAAATTAATAACCTCTTTTAATTCTTCTTTTGTTATTTTACCATCTAATTGAATATGAGTTATTTCTTCTTTACTATTCATCGTTATAGGAATATCTGTTGCTCCTTCTCCTTCACTCCAATCTTCTTCATATTTATTAACATCTACTACTAATTGCTTATCAAGTTTTCCTATTGAAACACTAGACACTATATCTTTCATAGGAACTCCAGCATGAGCAAGAGCTAAAATAGCTGCATTTATTCCAGCACAGCGAGTAGAAGCATTTGCTTGAATTATGTTTATATAGACATCAACAACTGTATTAGGATATTTCTCAACTTTTATTACAGGTTCTAAAGCCCATTCTGTTATCTTACTTATTTCAGTACTTCTTCTATTTGGTCCTGGTCTTATTCTATCATTAACAGAGAAACTTAACATTCCATAATCACATCTCAATGTTCCTCCTGTTGGATCTTGTTGATGTTGAGGATGCATTTTTTTTGGACCATAAACAGCAGCAATAGCAATTGTATCTCCAAAAGAAAACATAGCACTTCCATCTGCATTAGGAATTATTCCTACTTTTGCCTTCATAGGTCTAATCTCATCAACTTTTCTTCCATCAGGTCTTTTAAATTCTTTGATAATCATTTTAATCTGCTACTCCTTCCATATTTTTATTCATTTTTTCTTCCTCTTTCTTAAACCATTCTTCAACTTCTTCAGTTAATCCAGAAATAAAAGATCTTTCTGTTACAAAAAGAATAGCTTTTTTTGCTTTTAATTCCTCTTCTATTGTTTCTCCTTTTATCCATATTAATCCATTTTGTCCAACTGTTATCTTACATTTTGTTTTATCTTTTATCAAATTTATCATACTTCCTTCTTTTCCAATAACTCTTGGAACTTTATTTGGATTTATTTTAAAGATTATTCCTTCGTCTACTTTTCCTAATCCTCTTCCCTTTATTCCTAAGTCTATCCATCTTCTATTAACATTCTGTATTTTTGTAACAACCATATCTCCTATATCCATAAAATCAGCAATTCCTTCTTTACTTATATACTTTGGAACCTCACTTAAAGATAAAGAAGCACTGTTTGCTGTTCCTATATCTACCATCCAGCCATGAAGAGTTATATTTTCAATTTGTCCTATTACTACATTTCCTCTTCTTGGTTGATAAGTTCCAGAAAGAGGAATTACTTTTATCAATCCTCCTGTTTCCTCAGCTAAACCATATTTTTCTGCTATAATCTTATTTCCTTTTTTTTCAGTTCCTTCTCCTGGTAAATAATCTTCTCCTTCTACGATTATTTCTCCTGGAATTACTATTTGTCTTTTTTTGTTTTCATCTGTCATTTTTATTATTTTATCTCCTCTGTGATCGCACTTCCATGAGTTATAGAATTTAATTTATCATAAAAATCCATAGCCATACCTGAGGGAATATTTACAATTATTTCTAAACTTCCATCTTCTAACCATTTTTCTTCTTCTTTATATGTAGTGACTATTCCATAAGCCTGTCCTGTGTGAATCGCAGGAATATTAATTTTTACTTTTTTAGTTTCTATCTTTATAGGAATAATTTTATTTATTGTTTCTATAACCTCATTAATTTGATTTTCTATTGCAGTATTTTTTAAATTAAAACCTGATTGATCTAATGCGGATTTTATTCTTTCTGGTGAGAGAGGTGTTCCTCTCTGTGGATCTATAGCATTTCTCGATAAAAATTCTACAATCTGCTTATATTTTTTCTCTTTCTCTTCATCTCTATATTCTTGAGTTAATAAAATTTCTCCCTCTTGAATTATTCTTTTTGTTACTTCATTCACATCTGATGTTCCAAATATATTCTTTAAATCTGAGGGAGATGCTCTAAATCCTTTTTTTGAATCTGTAAAAATAGCGTCTCCTTCTGGAGAGATATTTCCAATTCCATCTTTTTTAAATTTTACAGCTTCATCTAAATCTACTATAATTTCAAAATTCTTTCCTGCTTTTTTAATTCTTGCTGTTGTTTGTGCCATTTTTCCTTTTATCTTCTTCTTTTGTTACCTTTTCTATTTTTCTTCTTCTATAAATTGCTCCTTCTGAGGAAGGTTTTAGAATATCTATTCCAATATACGCTACTTCTTCAATTCGTTTCTTATAATCTTTATCTTTAAGAGGAATTTCTCTTACACAATACAAATCTCTTTTAATTCTATTCACTATGTCAATATCTTTTACTACTTCTTTTCTATCTGGAAATAATAAAACATCTCCTTTAGAAATATATTCTAATCCTGTACTTTCTCTTCTAAGATCAATAATCATTATAACTCCTTAATATTTTTTCCTTCAATTCTTTTTAATTTTTCTTCATCTTTTTTTATGTAAGTTAATTCAAAGTTATCAACATTAAAGTTTTTATCTTTAATATCTTTAAAAATATCTAATGCAATTTTAACTCCTTGTTTTATTGTTAAATCTTTTTTATATCTTTCTCTTAATTTTTCTCTTATTTTTTCATCGTTTTCTCCGATAGCATTTGTATAATAAGAAAAATAATTTCCAGTAATATCACTAGTAAACAGTTGAGGTCTCTTTTCATAAATTCCCGCTATCATTAATGAAACTCCAAAGGGTCTCGCTCCTCCATATTGAGTAAATTGCTGTTTTATATCACAAATAGTTTTGATTATTGATTCAGGTTCTATTGAAGAATCATAAGTTATTCTGTGTTGTTGTGATAACAACTGAGCTTTGTCAATTAAAACTCTTCCATCAGATGTAATTCCAGCTATACTTGCGATTATATGAGAATCAATTTCGTAGATTCTATTTGAAGAATCCTCAGTTATTAGAGTATCTTTTATTCTTTTATCAGCTATTATGAAAACTCCATCAGAGCAAATCATTCCTATGCTTGATACTCCTAGTCTTACTGTTTTCTCAGCATATTCTACTTGAAGTAAATGACCTTCAGGAGAGAACATAGTTGCAGTCCTGTCATAGCCCATTACTTGATGTTGCATATCCATCGGTATATCCATTCTAATATTAGAGAAGTTTATAATATATCTAAACTCTTTCTCTTCTCCTTCAAAATTTTTAAGTAGTAACTATTTAAAAGCTTTTCGTAAAGATTTTCTTGAAAGTTATTTATTATTCAATCCTTTTAAAGTTCCGCTTACTCTCTTTACTTCTAGAATATTAGGCCATATACTAAAAGAAGCACGGACAAGATCTAGACTCTTACGATTTATAGATATAATAGCAGAATTTCTATCTCTTTTAATCCAATTTAGCCCTACTTTTGACATTCCAAGAATTCCTATAAATTCTAATATAGCTTCTTCAATTTCCTTAATTTCTCCTTGAACTAATAAATATCTCTTTCTCTCTCTCATAGTAGGTTTTAAAGATTTCATATATAAAAATAAATTATAAAGAATATAAATTTTTCTAAAACATTTATAAATTGCTCTTTATTTAAATTATAGAATAATAATACTAAAATGGAAATTTGTACAATTGGAGGATATGAAGAAGTAGGAAAGAATATGACTGCTGTAAAGATTGGTGAAGATGTTTTTGTTTTTGATATGGGAACCCATATACCTTCTTTAATTGAATTGCAGGAGCAAGGAAATCAGAAAACCTACTCTGTTAAAAAACTTAGAAGTGTAGGAGCTCTTCCTGATGATTCAGTTTTAGATAAATTAGGTTGGAGAGATAAAGTAAGAGCAATAGTCATAAGTCATGCTCATCTAGATCATGTAGGAGGAGTACCCTATATCGCCCAAAGATATCCTCAAGCAGAGATTTTAGCGACTCCATTTACAATGGCTGTCTTAGATAAAATTTTAGAGGACGAGAAAATTGGATTATCAAATAAAAGAAAAACACTTTCAGAAGACTCTTTTTATAAGATAAAAGGAAAGAGTGAAACTTATACTTTAGAATTTATTCATGCAACTCATTCAACTATTCAATGTGCTTTTCTAGTTTTGCATACTAAAGAAGGAGTTTTCTTTTATGCTCTTGATTTTAAATTTGATAATCATCCTGTAATAGGTAAACTTCCTAATTATAAGAGATTAAGAGAAATAGGAAAAAAAGGAGTGAAAGTTTTAGTAGTAGATGCTTTGTATTCTGGAGCTGAAAGAAGAACTCCAAGTGAAAGAATTGCGAGAAATCTTCTTGAAGATGCTTTTTCAAATGTTAGAGGAAAAAAGTCTGCATTTTTTATATCTACTTTTTCTTCTCATATTGCAAGACTAAAAAGTATAGTTGATTTTGGAACAAAAACAAATAGGAAAATTCTCTTTATTGGAAGAAGTCTTAATAAATATATAAATGCCGCTATAAAAGTTAATCAATGTCCTTTTAAAAATAAGATAAAGTTAGTTAGTTATAAAAATCAAGTAAATTCTATGTTAAAAAAAGTTGAGCAAGAAAGAGGAAAATATTTAGTTGTTTGTACAGGACATCAAGCAGAACCAGATTCTATGTTAGATAAAATTGTTCAAGGAGATACTCCATTTAAATTTAAAGAAGGAGATAATCTAATTTTCTCCTCAAGTGTTATTCCTACACCAGTAAATATAAGTGCACGTGAAAGAATGGATAAAAGATTAAAAAAAATAGGAGTTAGAATTCAAACAGATGTACATGTTTCAGGACATGGAGGAAGAGAAGATTTAAGAGATTTAATAGATATTCTAAAACCAGAGCATATAATTCCTGCTCATGGTCCAACTCATAAACTTATTCCAACAGTAGAATTAGCAAGAGAAATTGGTTATAGTGTTGGAAAAGTATGTCATGTGATGCAGAATGGACAAAAAATAGAAGTATAATCTTTGATTTATCCAAAAAAATTCTTTCACAAACATTTTTTAAATACTCTCTACTTATTACTTTAATAAAAGAGAAAGATGACAAATGAAGATCTTGTTGGAGGATTGAAATCAGCTTTAGCTAGAGGTGAATCTTTAGAAAAAGCTATGATGAGTTTTTATAATGCAGGATATTTAAAAGAAGATATTGAGTGGGCTGCAAAATCTCTTCAGATGAGAGGTGAAGATTCTTCTAATAGATATTCTTCTTCTAAAGATATTCCTTTAGAAAATAAAAATAAACAAAGAGTATCTAAATATGATAAAAAACTTTCAATACCTGGAGGAAAAATTGGAATAATTCTAATAGGAATTCTACTCTTTTTTATTTTAGCAGTAATAGTATCACTTTTATTTTTTGGAGATAAAGTAATAGATTTCTTTAATCATTTTTTCTAAAATAATCTGAGAATATACTTTAGAATAATCAATTTTATATACTATATAAATTTTTCAGAGTTATGGTAAGATTTGCACATATAGCAGATGTTCATTTAGGAGGATGGAAACAAAAACCTTTACAGGATTTAAATTTTGAATCTTTTCAAAAAGCTGTGAATATCTGTATAAAGTCTAAACTTGATTTTATTTTAATAGCAGGAGATTTATTTGATTCTGCTTATCCTCAAATTGAAATTCTAAAAAAAACTTTTGCAGAGTTTAGAAAAATAAAAGATGCAGATATTCCTTGTTTTATAATCGCAGGTAGTCATGACTATTCTGTCTCAGGAAAAACTTTTCTAGAAGTTTTAGAAAATGCAGGTTTTTGTAAAAATATTGCAAATTGGGAAGAAGTAGACAATTCTATAATTTTAAATCCTTTTATATATCAAGGAATAGCAATGTATGGTTATCCTGGAAGGAGATCAGGACTTGAGATTCAAGATTTGAGAAGAATAAAATTAAATGATTCTCCTGGAATGTTTAAAATTCTAATGTTGCATACTACTCTAGATAAAGCAAAAGGAACTCTTCCAATTGATGCTATAGAAGCAGACCTTCTACCTAAAGCTGATTATTATGCATTAGGACATTTACATATAGATTTTCAATATCAAAATTTTGTTTATCCAGGACCTGTTTTTCCAAACAATTTTCAAGAATTAGAAGATTTGCAAAAAGGTAGTTTTTATATTGTAGATACAGAATTAGAAAATCCTCTACAAAAGATTGAACTACATTTAAAATCAGTAGAATCTTTTGAATTTGAGATTACTAATGCATTAACTGCAACTGAAAGAATAATCTCTGAGTTAAATAAAAGAGATATAGAAGATAAGATAGTTCTTCTGAGATTAAAAGGAGAATTAAAAGACAGCAAGAATTCTGACATAAAATTCTCACAAATAGAAGATTTTGCTAAGCGTAAGGGAGCTTATTTTGTTTTAAGAAATACTCATGGATTAAAAACTAAAGAGCCTGAATTTGAAGCTGAAATTGAAAATAAAGATAATCTTGAAGAGGAAATTATAAATTCCTATTCAGAACAAAATCCCTCTAGATTTAATGATTCCATTCTACAATTAATAAGCTCTCTATCAATTGAGAAACAAGAAGGAGAAACTACTGAAAATTTTTCCAATAGAATTTTAGAAGAATCAAAAAAAATTTTGAAATTCTAAAGATAAAAATAAAAAATTGTCTTTATAAAATGTTCATAAAAAAAATAAAATTAAGTAATATAAGAAGTTATGAAAATCAGGAGATTGAATTCTTAGAGGGTTCTACTCTTTTATCAGGAGATATCGGCTCTGGAAAAACTTCCATCTTATTAGGAATAGAATTTGCATTGTTTGGATTACAACCAGGACAGAGAGGCTCATCTTTATTGAGAAACGGAGCAAATGAAGGAAAAGTTAATATTGAATTTGAAATTGATGGAAAAAATATTATAATTGAGAGAACTCTTAAAAAAGGAAAAACAATCTCACAAGATTATTGTTCTATAATTATTGACAATGAGAAAAGAGAATTATCTGTAACAGAATTAAAAAACAAAGTTCTTGAATTACTAAATTATCCAAAGGAATTCTCTAAAAAGCAAAATATCTTATATAAATTTACAGTATATACTCCTCAAGAAGAGATGAAACAAATAATTCTTCAGGATCCTGATACTAGAATTAATACTCTAAGACATATTTTTGGAATAGATAAATATAAAAGGATTCTTGAGAACATCTCATCACTTCTATCAAAGATAAGAGAAGAGGAAAGAAATAAAGAGGGATTAATTGGAAATTTAGAGCAGAATAAACTAACTTTATTTGAAAAAGAAAGTGATTTAGAAACAAAAAATTATAGTCTAACTTCAATAGAGAAAGAACTTTTTTTAAAACAAGAAGAAAGAAAGAAAATTCAGGATGAAAATGATGAAATACTAAAGAAAATAGAAGAGAAAAATAAAGTACAACAGGAAATTGAGAAAACTCAAATAGTAATTTCAAATAAAAATGAAATTATTAATGAGAATAAAAGATCAATAAAAGAGATTCATAATCAGATAGAGGAACTTAATAAATTATCTTTTAATGATTCTGAAATAAAGGAAATTGAAGAAAGATTATCTTTTAATAAAAAAGAAAAAGAAAAAAATTATCAAAAAAATTTAGAGATAATATCTCAAATAAATTCTATTAATTATAAAAATGAAGAAAATAATAAAATTGAACAAAAGTTTTCTAATTTAGAGATTTGCCCTACATGTCTACAAGAAGTAGATGCAGTTTATAGAGCAAATGTTCTTAATAGCCTTCATTCAAAAAGAGTAGAAAATAATAGGAATTTAGAGAATTTAAAAGAGGAAGATAAAAAAATTCTTGAAAATATAAAAAAAATAGATGAAGATATTTCTCTAAATGAGAAGAAACTTCAGGAATTAAATATTCTAAAGATTAAACTTCAGAATATTAAAGAAAAACAAAACAGATTAGAAGAATTTGAGAAGTCAAATAAATTTCTTGAAAAAGATATAAATTTATTGGAAGAACACATAACTACTATGAATGCTTCTTTAAAAGAACTTACTAGTTTTGAAGAAGCTTTTAGAGAGAAGAAAGAAGAACTTGAGAAGGCTTTAAGAGAAGAAAAAAATTATGAAATAAAAGTCGCGGAATTAAGAAAAGAAATAGAAGTTTTTTCTATACAGATTGAAGAATTAAAGATAAAAATAGAAAAAACACAACAGATAAAAAGACAACTCGATTATCTAAATGAACTTGAGAATTGGTTATCTAAGAATTTTGTTCCTATAGTTACTCATATAGAAAAGAATGTTATGACCAAACTTAAATTAGATTTTTCTAAACTTTTTGAAGAATGGTTTTGTATGCTGGTTTCAGATAATTTTAATATTCATCTTAGTGATGATTTTACACCGATAATAGAGCAACAAGATTATGAGATTGATTATACTTATCTTTCAGGAGGTGAGAGAACTGCAATTGCTTTAGCATATCGTTTAGCTTTAAATCAAGTTATTAATTCTTTATTAAGCAAGATAAAAACAAAAGATTTAGTTATATTAGATGAACCTACTGATGGATTTTCTGAACAGCAGTTGGATAAAATGAGAGATGTTTTGCAGGAATTAAATATTAAGCAACTTATAGTAGTAAGTCACGAACAGAAGATAGAAGGATTCGTTGAAAATGTAGTTAGATTAAAAAAAGAAAAGGGAAAAAGTAAAATAGAGATTTGATATAATTTCCTTTAATTGTTCTCTAAAATTCTCTATAAAAATTTATTTCTTTCTCTTTTTTCATAAAAATTCTTTAATTATGAATTTTTTAAATAATTCTACAAAAAAATGAACCAAAAGATTTAAATAATCTTTATTCTCAATAAAATCATAAATTCTAATTGTATTATTAGATTATTCTAAAAAATGGATCAAGAATTGAAAAATTCAATATTAAAAACAGGAACAACTATAATAGGAATAGTCTGTAAAGATGGAATCATAATGGCTTCTGATAGACAAAGCACTGCAGGATATATTGTAATGAATAAAAATTCTGAGAAAACAAAAAAAATTAATGATTATCTTATAGTCTCTGGAACAGGAATGGTATCTGATATACAAAGAGTTGCTAAAATTCTTCCAGCAGAATTAAGATTGAAAGAGCTTCGTTCAAGATCACGTCCAAGTGTGAAACAAGCAGCAAGTTTGTTGACAAATATATCTTATTATGGAATAAGACAACCATCTATGATTCCCCAACAAGCAGGATTTTTAATAGGAGGATTTAATGAGGATGGTTCTACTGAATTATATAGTGTTGAACCAGCAGGAAGTGTGGTTAAAGTAGAAGATTATGATGCAAACTTTGGTTCAGGTATGCCTTATGTTCTTGGACTTCTTGAAAGACAATATAAAAAAAATATTAATATTAAAGAAGGAATTGAATTAGCAAAAGAAGCAATAAAATCTTCAACTCAAAGAGATATAGGAAGTGGTTATGGAATAGATATTTTTACAATAACAAAAGATGGAATAAAAAAAGTAGTAACACAAGAGATTTTACCTAATTATAAAGATGAAAAAGAGGAGTAAATAATTAATTTTTAATTAAATGAGTAATAAATAAAACAATTAATCAAATAATTTCATAATTAAAATTATTAATAAAAAAGATTATTAATCAACAAATTAATCAGCAATAGAAATAATTAAGCAAATGATTAAAATAACTAAAAAATCATATACTAAGAAATAAAAAATGTTTTTTAATAAATCTAATAAAATCAAGAAAATAAATTGAGTAAATTAAAATAATTTAAAAATCAAATAGAAAATGGAGATTCTAAAAACAATAATTGATAGATTAGGAGAAAAGATAACAGAAGCAAGTTTTGAAGGTGCAAATATAGTTCTCTATACAGATAATGAAGAATTCTTTAAAGAAGGAGAGAGTAGAATAAAAGAGATAGTAAACGAAATAAAGAAGAGAATAGAATTAAGAGCAGATACAAAAATTCTTCTTGAAAATGAAAAAACAGAAAAGGAAATAAAAGAGATAATACCAGAAGAAGCAGAAGTTACAAATATTCTTTTTGATTCTCATAGAAGTATTGTTGTAATAGAATCAAAAAAACCAGGATTGGTTATAGGAAAACAAGGAAGTATTCTTGAAGAGATAAAAAGAAAAACTTTATGGACTCCTCAGGTTCAAAGAAGTCCTGCTATAAAAAGCAAAATAACAGAGAATATCAGAGAGGTGTTATATGCAAACAGTAATTACAGGAGAAAATTTCTTAATAATATTGGAAAGAAAATTTATGAGGGATGGAATCCTGAAAAGACAAATGAATGGATAAGAATTACTTTTTTAGGAGGAGCAAGACAAGTTGGAAGAAGTGGAATTCTATTACAAACTCCAAACTCAAAAGTTCTGCTTGATTGTGGAATTGATGTTGCATCATCAGGAGAAGATAAATTTCCTATTTTTAATATTCCAGAATTTAATATAGCTCAATTAGATGCTGTAGTAATAAGTCATGCTCATTTAGATCATGTAGGTCTTCTTCCTTATTTATATAAAATGGGATATAAAGGCCCAGCATATATGACTATGCCTACTAGAGATATTGCTGCATTAATCTCTTTGGATTTTATAGGAGTAGCATACAAACAAGCAGCACAACCTCTATTTGAATCTAAGGATATAAAAGAAATGGTAAAGCATACCATCTGTGTAGGATATAATGAAGTTACAGATATAACTGCTGATGTAAGATTAACATTTTATAATGCAGGACATGCTCTAGGAAGTGCAATCTCTCATTTGAATATAGGAAATGGTTCTCATAATCTAGTTTATACAGGAGATTATAAGTATGGACGTTCAAGACTTCTTGATCCTGCTGTAGCAAATTTCCCAAGAGTAGAAACAGTTATAACAGAAGCTACTTATGGTTCTAAAAGAGATATTCTTCCTCCTAGAAAAGAAGCAGAAGATAAACTTATAGAGTTTGTAAATAAAACAATAGAAAGAAATGGAAAAGTCTTAATTCCTGAATTAGGTTTAGGAAGAGCACAAGAATCTATGTTAATATTAGAAAATGCTATGAGAGAAGGGAAATTAAAAGAAATTCCAATTTATATTGATGGAATGATTTGGGATATAAATGCTATTCATACTGCTTATCCTGATTTTTTAAGTGGAAATATTAGAAGTCAAATTTTCCAGGATCAAAATCCCTTTGTATCAAAATATTTTTCGAGAGTTGGTTCTCCTCAAGAAAGAAAGAATGTCATAGAAGGAGGGCCTTGTTTAGTCTTAGCAACTTCAGGTATGCTTGTAGGAGGAGCTTCAGTTGAATATTTAAAAGAATTTGCAAGTAATAAAAATAATACTATTATATTTGTCTGTTATCAAGGTATAGGAAGTTTAGGAAGACAAATTCAGGAAGGACTTAAACAAACAAAGATGAATGTTAATGGAGTAGATGAGATTGTAGATATAAATCTGGAAGTTCAAACTATAGAAGGTTTAACAGCACATGCAGGAAGAAATGAAATACTCTCATTCTTCAATAATATGAAACCAAGACCAAAGAGAATAATTCTTAATCATGGTGAGGTTTCAAAGTGTCTTGATTTAGCATCAGCTCTTTATAAAATAAATAGAGTTGAAACAAATGTTCCAAGAAATTTGGAAACTTTAAGATTAAAATAATCTCTATTAAAACTTTAAAAACTATTTTTACTTTAAATTCTTATGAAGGATAAAAAAAAGTGGGTGCAAGAAATTAAAACAGTATCTACTTTTCCTCCTGAAGGAATATTTACAAAAAATGCCGATGAAATAGCAAGAGTTATGGCAAGAAAAAGTGTAAGTCCAAAAGGAATAGGTTCAGCTATAAGAATGATTCAATTTTTTATTAATCGATCTGGAAAAGGATTATCTAAAAAAAGAAAGCAGGAATTGGAAAAAGCAAAAAAAATACTTCAAGAAAAAAATAGAAAATTGAAAAAGAAAAAATGATAATATTAAAAAAAGAGAATTTTTTACAATGAAACACAGTCTAAGAATAGCTATTTTACTTTTAGTAATGTTCCTTCTTACTCAGATTATTGGAGTTTATGTTGTAGATTTTTATTCTAATACTAAAATTATAGATGGAGAAATTCAAAATGTCTCTGCTCCTAGCTTACCATATGGAATGCAAACTTCTGAAGAAGCAAATGTTAAATGTAATTTAGATTCTTTTTCAGATTTCTTTAAATGCACTCATTATCTTTATTTTTTAATCATAGCTTTTGTTATAGCAATAGCTCTTTTATTTTTATTAACTAAATTTAAAACTAAATTTATTATGAAATTTTGGTTTTTTATAGTTGTTGTAATTGCTTTAGGAATCTTTTTTACCTCTGTTCTCTCAAATTCAATAGGAAGTAAAGCTTCTCTTATAGCCCTGATTCTCTCTCTTCCTTTGGCTTATGTTAAAATATATAAAAAGGAATTTATTATTCATAATATTACAGAATTTCTAATTTATCCTGGAATTGCTGCAGTTTTTGTTCCTATTTTAAACTATATAACAATAATAATTCTTCTTATTTTAATTTCTATTTATGATGTCTGGGCTGTTTTCTATTCTGGAATTATGCAAAAAATGGCTAAATATCAAATAGATAAACTTCATGTTTTTTCAGGATTCTTTGTTCCTTATGCTGATGATAAAACTAGAGTTAAAATTAAAGAATGGACTGAGAAATATAAGAAAAAGAAAATCTCAAAAAAGAAATTTAAATCTCAAAGATTTAGAATTAATATTGCTATTTTAGGAGGAGGAGATATAGTCTTTCCTATAATAACTGCAGGAGTTATGTTAAAAACTTTAGGATTATATTCTGCTTTTTTTGTGATAGCAGGAGCAACTTTAGGTTTAACTTATTTATTTTTCTTTTCTAAAAAGAAGAAATTTTATCCTGCTATGCCTTTTATAACAGCAGGAATCTTTATAGGAATGATTGCTTTCAAATTAATATTCTAAAATTATTTTCAAATAGGTTCTTTTAGCTTTTTTTCTTCTAAATCTTTATTATCAGATTTAATTTTCCTATCAATCCATTCTTTACTTACTTCTTCTAATCCTTCTCTATTTGATAAAGGTACTTTTAATTCTTTAGAAATCAATAGAATTTTATGTTTATTATTGATGTAGTCAGAGCTCCTATGAGGATTTAAAATCATTTCTTCTTCATTAATATTTGCTATTTTTCCCATAAAAACATAATTTGGCCTGTATATTACACACCATTTACCAATATCTATTCCTTTTTTATTTTCATAAATATCTGCATTAAATCCTATACCCATATATAATCTTTAAATTCTGCATTTAAATAATTTACTATTGTTCCCACTTTATGAAGGTAACATATAGTAAAGTTTATAAATGAATTCTTTATGGGATTATTATGAAAAGAAACTCAGAAGAGTATAATATAGAAATAAAAAGATCTAGAAGATTATTAGAGAGATACGACTATATTCTAGATTCTTTTATAGGAAAAGAATTAGATAGTTTAGACAATATTCCTGAATTATCAAGAAGAGTCCTGGAAGGAGAGAATATTTCTCTTTTGTATCTGATACTAAAAGATTCTAAAAGAATAATTCAAGAGAACTATTCTGATACTATTTTTCCAATAGATAGAATTCTAGATATTTCTCAGAAAATACAAAAAGTGGATGTAGGACTTAAAAAACTAAACATAAGAAATCTTCCATACTAATAAATAAGAATATCATAAAATAAAAATGTTTGTTAAACAAGAACTTATCAATAGAATAAAAGATTATTTTAATCTGAATATTTATGAAACTAAAGTTTGGTTAGCTTTGCTTGGAAAAGGAATAGCTTCTGCAGGTGAAATAGCAAGTATATCTAGTGTTCCAAGAAGTAGGACTTACGATGTTTTAGAAAGTCTAGAAAAAAAAGGTTTTGCGATTATAAGATTAGAGAAACCAGTAAAATATATTGGTGTTAAACCTAGATTAATGATTGAGAAATTAAGAAAGAATATAAAAAAAGAAACAGAAGAAAGAATAATTAATCTTTTAAATATAAAAGAAACAGAAGAATTTGAACTTTTAGAGAACCTTTATAAAAAAGGAGACTCTCCAATTAAAAAAGAGAATATATCTACAGCTCTGAAAGGAAGATCAAATATCTCTAATTATCTTAAAGAAGTAATCTATAATGCTAAAATAGATGTTATTATATGCACAGATGTAGAGGAAATTAAAGAAAAAATAAAACTTTTTAAGCAAACTTTTAATATTCTTAAAAAAAATAATATAAAAATAAGATTGTTCTTATCAGGAGATTTAAACTCTATTAATCAATTAAGAAATGAATTAGAAATAGATATTAAAAGAACCAATCTTGAATCAAAATTTTTTATAATAGACAAAAAAGAAATATTATTCTATCTTTCTAAGTCTTTAGATGAAGAGACTAAAGCTATTTGGATAAATTCTGAATTTTTTGTTCAATCCTTTGTAAATTTATTTGAAAAAGCAGAGTATAATAAAAAATGAAAGAGAATAAGTTAATATATCAATGTATGCAATGTCAAAGATTCTATTTGGAAAAAAAGGAAGAATCTATTCTAATTCAGTTTCTAAATCAAAAGCAGAAGAAATGATTAGTAATGGATTTGGAGTAAGTTCAGGTTATTGTTCAAAAGAATGTTTTAAAGAGTATTTAATAAAGATTTCAGGTTTAAATAAAGGAGGAATAGAAAGATTACTAAGTAATTTTAATGAATAAACTCTAATTTAATTCTTTTAAATTTATTATTTTCATCTCTTGAATTATCTTTTTATTATTATCTTTAAGATAATCTATAAACTCCTTAATATTCCAATTAATCTTTTCTTTTGAATAAATTCTATCTCCTTTTATAAAATTATTTTTATGTTTTTTCTTAAATAATAATAAATTCTTTTCATCAGTTATATAAGGTCCCTCAAAGATAATTTCTTCTTTACTTTTCACTACAAAATAATATCTTGCATTCTTTTCTTCATTATATAAAAATCCTTTAGTTTTTATATCAAAGAATTTGTTTATTTCTCTATTTAGAAAATTGTAGAATTTTAATAATTTTCCTCCAGCAATATCTCCTTCTTGCTTATCAGTAGAGCAATCTAAAAGAATAAATTCATAATTATCTCTCTTTGCACTATCTTTTACTTTGTTTAAATCTATCTTTTCTTTTTCAAACTCTTTTAGAGATGGATTCTTTAAAAAATTCTCACAATTTTTCTTGAATTTCTCAAAAGTTTCATTAGACAAAGCTGCTAATGCATTTCTTTGTTTATATGTAGGATCAATTAGAATTATAGGAGATTGTAATTTTGAAGTATTCATATCTCTAAAAACTTCTTGTTTGTTTTTGTAATGTTTCTCAATATCTATAACCTCTTTCTCTTTTATTTTTATTAAATCTCTTAAAAATCTTAGAAAACTACCATAATAACTAATTAATAATTCTAGACTATATCCTGAAAATCCTTTTATATAAGATTCAGCTCCATAACATTCTTTAGCATAACAAAAAGCTTTAGCGAGAAGTATTTCATCTCTGATTTTTTTTGATTTTATCTTTTTATTTATGTATCTAACATGAGAACAAGATAAGTCAGTAATATTTTCAGATTCTTTTGGAGTTCTTATTTTTCTCACAGGAATCAATTCAAAAAATAAAGATTCTTTAATAGGCACTCTAAAATAATCTCTTGAGCCGTGTATTCTAATAAACTTAAAATTTTTTAATATTCTCTGAGTTAATTCTGAAATATTCTTTTCTTTCTTATCAAATCTTAAGAAAATATCTACATCGTATTTCTTTTTTTTTATTAATGTTTTCTTAGCAAAGCTTCCACCAATAAAGATATCTGTCTTTATATTGAATTTTTTAATTCTTTCTTTTATCTCTTTAATAAAATTTTTAAGTTCTTTATCAATATTTCTGATTTCTTCTTCTTTAGGTTTTATAGTTATTAGAGCTTTTTCTAAAACTAAATCCACTTTTTTGTTCATATTCTATAAAAAAACAATAATCCTTATAAATTTAATCAATTAGAAATAAGAAAAATAATTAATTCTCAGAATTTTGAATCTCTTTTAAATCTCTTACATCTTTCTTTAATGTTGATGCTAAATCAATTATATACTTTCCTTCTTCTAATTTATAAATAAGAGGTCTTTTTTTATTAAAGAGATTTACTATGTCAATTTCAAATTTTCCAGGACCTGTTGCTCTTATTGATTCTAAATCTAAAATGATAGGAGTTTCTTCATTAGTTATTCCTGCCATTTCTCTTATATCTTTTTCAACATTCTTTCTCTCTTCTTTTGTAATCTGTATTGGATTATTCTTTATCTCTTCCAATTGCTCTTCTTTTATATATAAGAAAAAATGACTTCCACAATCCTTACAACCTTCTAATAATTCTCTGCTTCCTGTAGGAATAATTCTTTTACAATGTACACATTGATGAGGCATAATAAAAAAATAGAAATAAAGTTAATAAATTTATCTATATTTTATTATAATTAAATGATAAATTATTATATTCTTCAAATTTATATATACAGAGTCCTTTATGAGATAACAAAATCTAATTAGAAATTTCTAAATCTAAAGCCATTTTACTACATATAGTGCAATAAGGACTTCCAGAGAATTTTCTTTCAATAATTTCATTGTCTTTAACAATAACTGCTCCACATTTTGAGCGAAGACAAGTAGCTTTTAAGGCTTCTTTTTCTGCTTCTTTAATATATTTAAAATCTTGTTCATCAGATGGAAATTGCATTTTCTTTTATTCATTTAACATCAATTCAATTTTCTTTGGATTTCTCTTAATTTCTTTAACTACTGTTGCAGGACCTATAATCGTTACAGCTCCTAAATCTCCTCCAGAAATAGCATTTGCAACTCCTTTTCTTATTTTTCCAAAAAAACTATCATTTCCATTTCCAGAGATAACTGCTAATTCAATTCCCTTAAATTTCTTGATATGATCTATCATAACCATAGTATCTCCAATTAATCTAGCCTCTTCACTGGAAAGCAATTTCCCTTGGAGAATTATAATTTTATTCTCTAATATAATTCTTAAAATTTTCTTAATTCTTTCATCACTATTTAGATTTCTTATTTCTGAATAAGGAATAAATTGAATAGAGAATCCTTTAATTTTTCCTAAATTTCCTCTTTTTTTGTTCTTTCTCATTTTTTATACAAGATTTTTTTATTTTTAATCTTTACTAAACCTTTTTTGATAACTTAAATATAGATTCATAAAATTCTTCTAAGTTCTTTCCATATCTTGCGCTTATTCCTACTACTTCATATTCAGGAAACGCAGATTCAATTCTTTTTATATCTGATTTTCTTAAATCAATTTTATTAGCAATAATTAAAACAGGAATTTTTCTTGCTACTAAATTTCCTATGATAGTTATATTTACTTGATTATAAGGATTCTCTGAGGAATCTAAGACTACTACAACAATATCCATATCATCTAACCATTTTATACTTTCTACAACTCCTTGAGTAGCTTCTTTCGCTCTTTTTTTAGCGTCTTTTTTCTTCATTTTGTATTTTAGAAAGTTTTCATAATCTATTTTAGTAGAAATTCCAGGAGTATCTATCATTTTAAATGTCATAGTTCTTCCCTTATACTCTATTTCAACTTTTTCTTTAAACTGTATATTTCTTGTTTCATGTGGAATTTTACTTACTTTTCCTATCTCTTTTCCAGTAAAATCTTTACAAATTCTATTTGCTAAAGAAGTTTTTCCTGCATTTGGAGGACCATAAAAGCCTAATTTTATCTCTCTTTTATTTTTAAATATATTAAGAAATATTCTCTTAAAAAAATTTTTAAATATTTTTATAGCCATAATCTATTTTATAATTGAGGGTTATTAAATTTTTCTAAATTTTTATCTATACTTTTTTGAATTCATCTTTTTTAGAAGAGATATCTTTTGGTAACTTTGGAACATCTTCTTTAATTTTTGGAATATTTTCTTTAATCTTAGGAATATTCTCCTTAATTTTTGGAATCTTAATTTCCTCTTTCTTTAAATTTTTATTTTCTACTTCTTTATTTTTCTCTTCAGAAATATTATTTAAAACTTCATCAACCTCTTTATCTTCAAATGTCTGTGAAAGCATTCCTTCTTTATTTTTTCTGTATTTTTTTATAGCATATCTTATTTGTTCTGAATTCCAGCCAGATTCTTTTAATTTAAGTATTATCTCCTTATCACTTTTTCCTATTTTTTTGGAATTTTCTATGTAAGATAAAATATTTAGGAAACTTTCTTCATCTTTGAATAAATACATTTCATACTTTTTCTCATACCATCTATGGAGGATTATATAAATAATGATAGCAATAATAATCAAAGCTGCCATTATTCCAATAAAAAGTCCCCATCTTTTTTCCTCTTTAAATTCAGGAGGTTCTTCAATTAGAGATAGACTATTTATTCCTGGAGATATAAACGCAGGAAGTTCATCAAAATTAATATCCTCTGTAGTTGAAAAAGTTATAGTTCCATCTATTTCTGATAAATCTATATAAACATATCCAGATTCTTTTTTTTCTTGATAATCCTCTTTAAATTGAAGATTATCCATCTCTCTTAAAATTAGATAAGACTTATTTATTGTATTTCCAAATTTTTGTATATCTAATTCAAATATTTTTAAAATGGATTCTTCATAACCTTTATAATAACTTTTAGTTATCTCACTAAAATTAAATTTAGTAATTACATTCTCCTGATTCCATAGAATAATAGCATCAAAATATTCATCTTTTCTATCCTCATTATAATCTCCTCCACCAATTTTTTTTAATATTCCTAAATTTATTTTATCAATAGAAGGATAAAGAGTAATAGATTTAGCTTCTCTGCTTTTATAAACTGATATTAAAATATCAAATTCTGATAAATTTCCTAGTATAAGGAGATATTCTTCTTTTGTACTTGCATTGAGATAATCTTGTTTAATCTTTTCTATTTCATTATCTAATTCACTTAAATTTATAATAGATTTTACTTGCTCTTGACAAAATTCAGAAAGATTTGAAATTTCAGAATTAACTGTTTTAATATATTCTTGGAAGAAATCTATTTTTATCTCAATTATCTCTTCTACAGTACCTGTTACAGTAATATTAGCATCAATAGTGGCATTATCTTCTTCTGAAGAATTGGTAATATTTTCTTCAGCTAAAATAAAACTATTTGCTAATAATAAAAACATTAATACAAAAATAAAAATACTTTTTTCTTTCATTTGTACTTTTTGAATTTATCACTCTCCTTCAAAAGAGAATTTCTCTTCAAAGAAGGAAAAGTTCTTCTTTTATTATGGAAATCTCTTTTTGGAGCATTCTTTTTTTTATTAAATATCTTATTAAATAAAGTATCTAATTTCTTACTTAAAGGTATTGGTATCTGTAATAACATTCCTGTATTCTTTCCTTCATATTTATTAATCACATATCTAATTTGTTCTGAATTCCAACCAGATTTTTTTAATTTAGATATGATCTCTTTATTACTCATTCCTTTCTTCTTTGAGTTTTTTATGTATGTAAGGAGATTAAATAGATTATCTCTATCTCTAAATAAATATGTCTCATATTTCCGATTATACCATTCTTGAAGAATTAGATATATGAATAAAACAATAATAATCAAAGCTGCCATTATTCCAATAAAAAGTCCCCATCTTTTTTCATCTTTAGATTCAGAAGGTTCTTCAATTAAAGATAAACTATCTATTCCTGGAGAGATAAATGCAGGAAGTTCATCAAAATTAATATCTTCTGTAGTTGAGAAAGTTATAGTTCCATCTATTCTTGATAAATCTATATAAACATATCCAGATTCCTCTTCTTCAGAGTATCTATCATCAAATTTTAGATTCTCCATTTTTTTAATAATTAAATAAGGCTTATCTCTTATATATTCAGATTTTTGCAGATTTAATTCAAATATTTTTAAAATAGGTTCTTCATAATCTTCATAACTTGTAGTTATCTCATTAAAATCAAAATTAGTTTCTATATTCTCTTGATTCCATAGAACAATAGCATCAAGATATTCATCTTTTCTATCCTCATTATAATTTCCTCCTCCAATCTTTTCTAATATTTCCATATTTACTTTATCTGATGAAGGATAAAGAAAAATAGATTTAGCTTCTCTACTTTTATAAACTGACTTTGGAATTCCAAATTCTGATAATTCTTCTACTATCTCAATATAATCTTCCTCTGTATTTGCAGTAGAATGTTTCTTCTGAATCTCTCTTAATCTACTTTCTAATTCATCTACTTCTAAAGTAAATTCTATCTGCTCCTGATAAAATTCAGGAAAATTCTCAATTTCAGAAAAAATAAATTCAAGATTATTCTGAAATCTTTTTATTTTTTCTCTAACTATACTATCTGGAGAAACTGTCCTTATTTCAAAAGTTCTTGAAGAATTAAATCCTCTAGAATCTATTATGGTTACTTTTAATTCATAAGTTCCAGAATGAGGATATGTATGAATTATTTCTCTCTCATACGTTCTCTCAATTTCATTACTACTAAACTCCCAGATATACTCACTTATATTTGTAGGATAACTAATTCCAACTATAAATTTAGTAGGAACAGCATATGCTGTTGATGTAGGAGTGATATATCTAATCGTAGGAATCTTTTCAACACTAAAATTTTCTGATAAAATTCTATTTTTATCAAAGTCTAAGTTAAAAGTATAATTTCCATGTTGAGAAGGAGCAGAAAAGTTTCCCTTATCTAAATATAATTTTTGAAAAGGTGCATCTGCTTTTGCAGAAAGCATTTCATCCAAATCATAAAAATTAGACTCCATACTATTTCCAGATGAACTATAATAATCAATTTCTAAATTCTCTAAAGTTACTGATTGAGATTTATTTGAGATTATTTTAAGTGGAATTGTATATTCTATGAAAACCGAATCATCTTTGTAGACATTTTCTATATAATTATTGATTCTACTTGCAAGAGTTCCTCTTCCACCCCTCATTAAAATATTAGCAACATTTAATGTTCCTATACTATCAAATTTTTTTGGTTCAACAAATATGTTATAAGCACTTTCTTCACCATAATTACCATAAAAACCACAACTTCCTTCTTCAAGACTATATCCCTTTATCATAGCTTTTCCTTCTCCTTCTACAGAATATATACAAACATAAAACTCTTCCGGACTTGTTAGAGGATATTCTATTTCACAATAAATTTCTTGATTTGTTCCTGTTTTTGGAAGAAGACACTCTGCTCCTTCTATAGGTTCTTTATTTAAATTATATAGTGCCATAGTTAAATTACCTGTCTCTCCGTTTCTTTCAATCCAAGCACCTATCTTAAAACTATTAGCAATAGGTAATTCTATTCTTTGACAGTATAAATTAGGAAGATTAACTATATTATGTCTCACTGTTGATTTATCCTTCTCAAAACATCCATAATTCCTATAATTAGAACATTCTCCTATTGTTGATTTATCATTAATCCATTCAGTATCATTATCATTTAGTAAATCTATCTCTATTTGATTCTCACAAGAAGCACCAACATTACTTTTCAAATCAAAATCTAAAGATCTTACAATAATTTCTTTTCCAATAAGTTTAAATCCTATTATTTTTGGCTCTTCTGGAATTAAATTAAATGTCTTTTTCTCTTCTGGATTCTTAAAAGAATAATAAGGAACACATTCTAATGTATTACACTCATAATTAAAATCAGGATTTGATTTTAATAATTTTTCTAGACTTATTTTATTTCCAAAAGAATCTTCAAAAAGAGAATTAAGAGATTGACCAGAAAAACTTATATTAATCCATCCTTTAATATTTTCTTTGAGATTATAATGTTTTTGTGTTAAAAGATGTGAGGAACTATTACTTACTTCAAAACTAGCTGAGATTAAAACACTTAAAAATATTAATGTAAACACAAAAATAAAAATGATAACTCCTTCTTTTTTCATTTATTTATTAAGAAATTCTATTTTATAAAACTTACTTAGAATTATATTATAATTATCTAAGTTAATTTTAAAAATTACTTCTTCATATAATTTCTTTTCTTCTATAGTAATATAGATAGATGAATCCTAATAAAATCATTACTGAGAGAATATTATAAATTCCAAAGAATGGAAGTTGAAGTTGTGCTGGACAAGGAATTGATTCACTTCCGTCAACACAAAACTCATTTCTTCTATTTGGATCATAGTGGTAATTTCCATCATCTCCAAATATATAATCATCTCCATCAGGATTATTAGTAAAGATATTATTACTATTCCATTTCCATAAACCTGTCCAACTATATTTTAAAATTCCATCTTCACAATCATCATCTGTGCTTTCTTCATAAATACATGTTCCTATAGCAGTTGTTCCTAAAAAAGATTCTGTTAAAAATTGATCTATAATACCATCTCCATCAAAATCAGGATCATCTCCATTAGGAATTC
>CAYTGG010000009.1:0-16366 GCA_964437455.1 Candidatus Woesearchaeota archaeon
TAAATTTTAATGAAATTGAAGAAAAATGGAAAGAATTTTGGGAAAAAGAGAAAATTTATAGATTTGATATTAATTCTAAAAAGCCTATTTTTTCAGTAGACACTCCTCCTCCTACTGTTTCTGGAAGAATGCATATTGGAGGTGCAGGTTCATATTCTCAGCAAGATTTTATAATAAGATTTATGCGAATGAGGGGCTTTAATGTTTTTTATCCTTTCGGAACTGATGATAATGGACTTCCTACTGAGAGATTAGTAGAAAAGAGAAAGAATATTCAATCAAAGGAAATGTCAAGAAAAGAATTTATTAAAATTTGTGAAAATTTTTTAAAAGAAGAGCTTCCTATTTTTGTTCAAAACTGGAAAGACCTTGGAATAAGTTGTGATTGGAATATATATTATTCTACAATTGATGAACACTCTAGAAAAATAAGTCAGTGGAGCTTTCTTGATTTGTATAAAAAAGGAAGAATGGAGAGAAGAGAAGCTCCTTCTATGTACTGTCCTGAATGTAAAACAGGAGTTGCTCAGGTTGAAGTTGAGGATAAAGATATACCCTCTGAATTTATTGATGTTATTCTAAAAGTTGGAGAAGAAAATTTGATTATAAGCACTACTAGGCCAGAGTTATTTCCTGCAAGTGTTGCTGTTTTTTATCATCCTTCTGATGAAAGATATAAATATCTAAGAGGAAAAAAAGCAAAAATTCCTTTATTTGATTTTGAAGTTCCAATTATGGAAGATGAAAGAGTAGATCCTAAAAAAGGAACAGGTATTGCTTATTGTGCGACTTTTGGAGATCAGATAGATATGGAATGGCAGAAAGCTTATAATCTTCCTATAAAAGAAGCTATAGGAAAAAATGGAAAAATGACAGATTTAGCTGGAAAATACTCTGGAATGGAAATAAAAGAAGCAAGAAAAGCGATTATTGATGATTTAAAAAAATTAGGTTTTTTAGCAGGAAGAAAGAAAATTATACATTCTGTAAATGTTCATGAAAGATGTGGAACTGAAATTGAATTTGTTAAGAGTAAACAATGGTTTCTAAAATATCTTGATTTAAAAAAAGAAATGCTAAAATGGGGTTCTAAACTAAGATGGCATCCTAAATTTATGAAATCTAGATATGATAATTGGATAAAAGGTCTGCAATGGGATTGGTTGATTTCAAATCAGAGACATTTTGGTGTTTCTTTTCCTGTTTGGTATTGTAAAAAATGTGGAGAAATTATTCTTGCTAATGAAAAAGATTTACCTGTTGATCCAATTAAAGATAATCCTCCTGTAAAAGAATGTCCTAAATGTGGATGTAAAGAATTTATTCCAGAAACAGATGTTCTTAACACTTGGTTTACTTCTTCTATGTCTCCTCAGATTGCGATAACATTAATGCCAGATAAGATTCAGAAGAAAATCTTTCCTATGAGCTTAAGACCTCAAGCACATGATATAATTTCTTTTTGGCTTTTTAATACTGTTCTTAAATCACAACTTCATTTTAAAAAAAATCCATGGAAAGATGTAGCAATTTCTGGCTTTGTTACACTTAAAGGTGAGAAAATGTCAAAATCTAAAGGAAATGTTATACAACCTAGAGAAATTACTGAAAAATATGGAGCAGATGCTTTAAGATTTTGGGCTGCATCCTCAAAACTTGGAAAAGATTTTGATTATCAGGAAAAAGATGTAATTGCAGGAAAGAAATTTATTATAAAATTAATGAATGCTTCAAAATTTGTTTTTATGAATCTTAAAGATTATGATTATAAAAAACCTAAAAATTTAGAATTATTGGATAAGATATTCTTAGAAAAAATATCCTCTTTAATCCAAGATGTAACTAAAGATTTTGAAAATTATGATTATTATTCTGTGAAAACGAAAGTTGAGAATTTTTTCTGGCAAAACTTTACAGATAACTATCTTGAAATTGTTAAGAAGAGAATTTATAATGATAAAGGAAATAAGAAAAAATCAGCTCAATATACTCTTTATAATTCCTTATTGATTATTCTAAAGATGATGGCTCCTTTTATTCCATTTATAACAGAAAAGATTTATCAGGATTACTTTAGAGAATATGAAAAAGATAAAAGCATTCATATAAGCAAATGGCCAGAGAAGATTAAAATTGGAAAGATATCTGATGCAAATATATGGAGTTTATTAATAGATATTCTTTCTAAAGTTCGTCAAGAGAAAACAAAAGCAAAAAAACCAATGAATTCTGAGATTATTTTAATATTGGATAAAAAAGAAAAACAGAAAATTAAAGGATTAGAAGAAGATTTTAGAAATGTTATTAATGCTAAAGAAATCAAAGAAGGGAAGTTTAGAGTTGAGTTTTGTTGAAATATTTTTTCTTGAATCCTCACTTTTATAAATCCTCTTTCTTTTTCTTTTTTATGGTCTTGACAAAGAATGAATTAGAAGAGATTGTTGAAGAACTTGATGAAATTAAAGGAAAACACACAGAATTAGTTAGTGTTTATATTCCTTCAGGATATGATGTAAATTCAGTTCAAAAACAACTTGAAGCGGAGAAATCTACTGCTAAAAATATAAAATCTGCTACTACTAGAAAAAATGTTATTGATGCTCTTGAGAAAATTGTGAGATATCTCAAAAGTTTAAAAAAAACTCCTGAAAATGGACTAGCTGTTTTTTGTGGTAATGTTTCCAAATTTGAAGGGCAAAGTGATTTACAATTATGGGACATTGAACCTCCTATGCCTATAAAAACTAGACTTTATAGATGTGATAAAGAATTTGTTTTAGATTCATTAAAAGAATTACTTGAGGTTTCTGAAGTTTTTGGTTTAATAGTTATGGATAGAAAAGAGGCTACTATAGGTCTTTTGGAAGGAAAAAGAATAGAAGTTCTTCATAAAATGACTTCAGGAATTCCAAGTCAGATTAGAGCTGGAGGACAGAGCTCTCAGAGATTCGGCAGAATTATAGAAGGTTTGACTAAAGAATTTTATAAAAGAATTGCAGAGGAGGCAAAAAAATGTTTTTTTGATATGCCTAAATTAAAAGGAATTATAGTTGGAGGTCCTGTTCCAACAAAAGATGAATTTCTTGATGGAGATTATCTTATAACTAAATTAAAAGAAAAAGTTATTGCAAGAAAAGATATTGGAGGAAGCGATGAATCTGGCTTGAAAGAGCTTGTAACGAGATCAGAAGATATTTTATCTCAACAGGAGATAATACACGAAAAGCAGATTCTTGAAAAATTTTTTAGAATATTAGGAGAAAATCCTAAAAAATCAACTCTTAAAGAAGAAGAAACAAGAAAAGCTCTTGAATATGGTGCAGTGGATATTTTGCTTTTATCAAAAAAATTGAATAGAAAGACTACTAAAGATTTATCTAGAATAGCTAAGAATATTGGTTCAGAAGTTGAGATAATCTCTACAGATACAGAAGAAGGACAGCAATTTTTTAATTTAAGTGGAATTGGGGCTATTCTGAGATTTGAAATTTAAGAGAGATATATTCTTATCTAAAATATGAAACAATAGTTTTTTATTATAGAGATAATATTCTTAAATATGAAAAATTTTTTTAATACTCCAAAGAAAATTTATTTTATTTCTTTTATCTCAATTATTTTATTATTCTTAATTTATTTTATTTTTCTAACTAAATCTCCTAATTTAATAACAGCAGATTTGGGAAGACATATAAAAAATGGAGAATATATTCTTAATAATTTTGAAATTATAAAAACAAATTTTTATTCATATACTTCTCCTAATTTTCCTACTGTGAATCACCACTGGTTTACAGGCGTTATATTTTATATAATCTGGCTTATTTCTGGATTTATTGGAGTGCATTTATTTTCTATAATAATTTGTCTTATTACTCTTTTTTTATTTTATAAAATTTCTAGAGAGAGTTCGAATTATAAAATTGTTTTATTATCTGGAATTTTGGTTATGCCTCTACTTGCTAAACGCTTAGAGATACGTCCAGAAATCTTTACTTCTCTTTTTTCAGGTTTATTTTTATTTCTTATTCTAAAATTTCGAGAAAATAAATTGAGTTTTAGAAGACTAATCTTTTTTACCTTATTGATTCAGTTAATATGGGTAAATACTCACATTTATTTTGTTTTAGGGCCTGCAATAATCTTTGCTTTTTTTTCAGAATATTTAATTAAGAAGGATTGGAAGAATTCTTTGAAAATGCTTTTTTTGATAAGTTTATTATTTTTAATCTCTCTTATTAATCCTTTTGGATTTGAAGGAGTTAAAACTCCTTTTAATATCTTTGATAACTATGGATATAGAATATTAGAAAATCAATCTGTTTGGTTCTTAGCAAAAGTTCTTCCACAATTTTTATTAGCATTTTTTGTATTTATATTTCTTATTTTATCATTTACTTTTCTTTTAATATATCTGAAATCTAGAGAAAAATGGGATTGGGCAATGTTTTTTCTATTTCTTGGTTTTTCTGGAATGGCTTGGCTTATGCTTAGAAATTTTACTATTTTTGGTTTCTTTGCACTGGTAATACTTAGCAAAAATCTTGATATCTTAAATAAAAGATTCTTTTTAAAATATAAAATTAGCTCATTAAAAATTAATTTGATTTTTATTATAATCTTGAGTATTATGAGTATATTTGTATTCTTTAATTCTTCTAATTATATAGGTATTCAAAATGAACAATTTGGTTCTATAAATTTCTTTAAAGAGAATAATATTCAAGGACCTATCTTTAATAATTATGATATTGGAGGATATTTAATATTCAGTCTTTATCCCTGTGAAAAAGTTTTTGTAGATAATAGGCCAGAAGCATATTCTGTAGATTTTTTTGAGAATATTTATATTCCTATGCAAGAGAATGAAGAGATTTGGAAAGAACAAATGGAAAAATATAATTTTAACTCAATAATCTTTTCAGTAAATGATAATACTCCCTGGGGGCAAGAATTTCTAATAAAAAGAGTAAAAGATGAAAAATGGGCAGTAGTATACTTTGATTTTCAAGTTATTATATTTTTAAATAGAAATGAAAAAAATGAGGAGATTATAAAAGAATTTGAAATTCCTTCTAATTTTTTTAAAGTATAATTTGTTTTTATTATCTTAATTTTATTTCTTAAAGGTCCATAATAAAGAACCTAAGAAACTTATAGGTATTGCTGATATAATTCCAATTATTGAAGCAATATTAGCATTAAAAGTTCCTTCTTTTAATAACCAAAAAACTAACGAACTTATTACAACATTAGTTATTAATGCTATAGAATACACTAAAATATGCTTTCTGTATTGCTCTATTACTGATTTCTTTTTTGCTTTAAAAGTTATATTTCTATTTAATGCAAAATTGAATGTTAAAGATGATAAGACTGCAATAGCTCTTGAAAGAGAAAAGTGTATCTCCAGACTAAATAAAATATTAAAAACAGATAAATCTATAATAGCACTTAAAACTCCAACAACACAAAAAATTGTGAATTTTCTTAAAGTTTCTAGATTGAATATTTTCATTTTAGTAATCAATTATAATAACTTTCTATTAAGATTAATAAAATTTGTTATTTTTCTAATACCTATAAGTTTTTATTTTGATAGTCCTAATCTTATTTATGGAATTATCTATTATTGTTCCAGTTTATAATGAAAAAAGAAATATTGAAAAAATTCTTTCTTATCTTCTGAAAACAGATTTTAATATGAAAAGAGAAATAATCATAGTTGATGATTGTTCTACTGATGGAACTAAAGATATTTTATTAAATCTTAAGAAAAATAAGAATTTTAAAATAATATTTAAGAAAATAAATGAAGGAAAAGGTTCAGCTGTTAAAAAAGGATTTTTATCTGCTAAAGGGAAAATTATAGCTATTCAAGATGCAGATTTGGAATATTATCCTTCTGATTTAAAAAATTTAGTATTACATTTAAAAAAGAATAATCTTAAAGTAGTTTATGGCTCTAGATTTCTAAAAGGCTCTTCAAGAAAAACTCTCTTTTATTTTGGTAATATTTTCTTATCTAAAATTGTTTCATTTTTATATGGATGTAAAATTACAGATATGGAGACCTGCTATAAAGTTTTTGATAGAGAGATAATAAATAAAATTAAATTAGAGAGTAAAGGATTTGGATTTGATCCAGAAATAACTTGTAAGATGCTTAATAGAAAATATGAAATTGTAGAGATTCCTATTAGATATAATCCTAGAACAAAGAAGTTAGGAAAGAAGATTAGATTCTTAGATGGATTAATTGCAATTTATTATGTTTTTAGATGTAGATTTATCAATAATTAATTTGAGTATATTTAATAAATTTAAAAAACTTTAAAACTTGATTCTACTTTCATTCTTTATGCCAATATCTAGCGAGACAATAAAAGAAATTGATGAAGAAAAAGAAAAAGAAGATATGAAGAAGATAGAAGCAATTCTTTTTGTCTCTGGAAAATTTCTTTCTATGCAAGAATTAATCTCTTTGAGTGATTTAAATCCTATAATAATTAAAGAGCTTATAAACAAACTTAAAGAGAGATATGATAATGAGAATTCTGCAATCGAAATAGTTTTTAAGGGAGAAGGAAATACAGAAATGTGGAAAATGGATGTTAAATCAGAATACTCTTATTTGGTAAATAAATTAGCAGGAGGAAGTTCAGAATTTTCAAAAGCTGAACAAGAAACTTTAGCAATAATAGCATATAAACAACCCATAAAACAATCTGTGATTATTAAGATTAGAGGTAATAAAGCATATGATCATATCAAGAAATTTACTGAATTAGAATTAATAAAAAAGAAAAAGCAGGGGCACACACACGAACTTTCTTTAAGTGAAGAGTTTTATGATTATTTTAATGTCTCAGAAGAAGAAACTAAAGAAAAAGGATTAGAAAGTTAAAATGGATTTTTATTTATTATCTGCTTATATTTTAAGTTATATTGGATTATTTACTGCTTCTTTTTATATTATCTCTAATCTTTCTCATAAAAAAAAGAATTTAGTTGAAGAATCTGAAGATAAAACTGTGAGTATAATTATACCTGCTTACAATGAAGAAAAGAGTATAGAAAGAACAATAGAATCTGCTTTGAATATTGATTATCCTAAAGAAAAATTAGAATTAATTGTAATTGATGATGGAAGTAGAGATAATACATATAAATTAGCCAAAAAATTTACAGAAATTTCTACTAAATTTAAAATTAGAGTTTATACTAAAGAAAATGGAGGTAAGGGCTCTGCTTTAAATTTTGGAATAAAAAAATCGAAAAATGAATTAATATTTTCTATGGATGCAGATACTTTTGTGGACTCCAAGGCAGTTAGAATAATGGTATCTCATTTTTATAGTGATGATGTTATGGCTGTTACGCCTTCTATGGGAGTCTATAAACCTAAGGGAATTTTACAAAGAGTTCAACAGATTGAATATTATCTTGGAGTCTTTCTGAGGAAATCATTTGCTATTACTAATTCAATTCATGTTACACCAGGAGCTTTTTCTGCGTATAGAAAGAAGTTCTTTGAGAAATATGGAGGTTACGATGAAGATAATATAACTGAAGATTTAGAAATAGCATTGAGGATACAAAGTCATGATCTTCTTTTAGAAAATTCACCTAAAGCAGTAGTATATACTATTGCTCCGAGGAAATTTAAAGATTTACTTTTTCAGAGACGAAGATGGTATACAGGATTAATAAGGAACTTATGGAAATATAGATGCCTTTTTGGGCCCAAGAAAGGAGTTATGGGAACTATTGTTTTACCTTTAGCTGTTATAACTATTTTCTCAACAATTATTATGACAACCTATATTCTAACTAGAACTATGTTAGAATTAAAAAAAGAGATTCTGATGTTAAATTCCATTAATTTTAAGTTTTTAGATATATTTGAGTTTAGTAGTTATTATTCTAAATTATTAATTGAGAGATTATTCTTTGATTTGTTAAGTTATCCTATATTTATCCTCTTAGTATTATTTATATCTCTATTTATTTTTTATATGCTCTTTGCCAAAAAACAAATGCTCTATAAAGAAGGAATTAAATTTAGTCTTTTTTTATTTTTGATTTTCTATTCATTTTTATTTACATTTTGGTGGATAATTTCTTTTTCATATACAATTTTCTGTAAAAAAGTTGAGTGGGGTAATAAAAAATGAAAAGAAGAAAATTTGGAAAAAATTTAATTTTTATATTAATTTTATCTTTTATAATCGCAACAGTAATATTTGTAGATGTTTTTTTTATAGCACATGCTGTTTCTTATTTTAATTATCAAGGAATTAAAACAAAGAATAATATTCTTGTAGAATATATTAACTTAGCAGACGAAAGACTCAATAATTTTGTATGTGATAATAAATTAATGGAAGAGTCCTCTCTTTCTTTAGATGAAATTAGTATAAAACTTAGTTTATTAGAAAAAAGATTTGGAAAGGATGATTTGAGAGTTTTAGAACAGAAAAAATTGTATTCTGAACTTGAAAATCTTCATTATGAACTAATAAAAGAGTTTGAAAAAAATTGTGGTTTAGATTTTATCTCTGTGCTTTTCTTTTATAATAATGAAAGAGAGTTTGAAGATGAAAGCGAAAGAATGGGATTTATTCTCACTTCATTTAAACAAAAAGCCCTTTCTAATGTTATGATTTACTCTTTTGACTGTAATTTAGATAGCCCTATTATTGATAATTTAAAAGAGAAGTATAATATTACTAAATGTCCTATAGTAGTTATTAATGAAGGAGAAGCATTTTATCTAAGGAATATTATAGAACTAGATAAATATTTAGATTAATACTCCCTTTTCAACATAGAAATATTAAAAAACAGACTCTTTTTATTCTATTTATGGCTGAATGTTTTAGATGTGGTACTACAGGAGACAAAGTTAGATTGTTTGATGCAATTTCAGAGGAGGGAATTGTGAAAGTTTGTGAGAAATGTGCTCTTGATGAAAATCTTCCAATAATTAAAAGACCTTTTGATTCTTTATCAAAATCTCCTCAATTAAGAATACAAGAGATTAAATTAAGAGAGATCATTGATAAAAAAAGTAATCACAATAAAAGAGAAAAAGATTTTCCTGATTTAATTGATAATTTTCATTGGATTATTATGAGAGCAAGAAGAATGAAGCATATGACCCAAGAACAATTAGGTAGAGAAGTAGGAGAAAGCGAAAGCACTATAAAACTTGCTGAGAAAGGTATTCTATCTAGCAATTATCTTGAATTTATTAATAGAATTGAGAATGTATTAAATATAAGAATATTTAATGATGAGATAAGAGAAAGAATAGAAAATCAAGAAAAAAAATTAGGTTTTGATCCATTTAATACAAAGAGATTGACTATCTCAGATTTACAAGATATGAAGAATCAAAAAAAGAATGAAAATGGGAGTTCTTACACAAATTCAAATAAGAATATTGGAAATAAGTTCTCATTTGGTAAAAAAGCTGGAAAGAAAGAAAATAGAACTGAATTTATAGAAAAAGATGAAGAAGATCTATCTCAAGAGGATATGGATAGAATTATTTTTGGAAAATGAATTTTGCCTAAACACAATCTTTTTAAATTAATTTTCTTCTAATCTAATATGGAAATTAAGATTCTTAAAGATTCAAAAAATGAAATTGAAATTGAACTAGAAAGTTTAACTATAGCTGAAATTTTGAGAGTTTATCTTAATAAAGATTCAGATGTCTTGTTTGCAGCGTGGAAAAGAGAACATCCCACTAAAAAGCCAATTCTAAAAGTTAAGACAAAGAGTAAAAATGTTAAAAAATTAATAAATGATGCTATTACTGCGATTGAAAAAGATTTAGACAATACTCTTGAGAATTTTAAAAAGATTAAGTGAATTTCTTTTATTACAACAATTTTTATTAATCTATTAATTCTTCTTTTTTTATGGATGAAAAGATATCTACAGGAAGTTATGATTTAAATAAATGGCTTTATGGAGGTTATGAAAAAGGAATTATAAGTATGATTGTGGGCCCTGCTGGAAGTGGAAAAACTAATCTTGTGATTCTTGCTGCATGTAGTCAAGCAAAAAAAGGAAAAAAAGTTATTTTTATTGATACAGAAGGAGGTTTTTCTTCTGAAAGAGTTAAGCAGATAGGAGGAGAAAATTATAAAGATATTTTAGAGAAAATATTTTTGATAGAACCAACAAATTTTGAGGAACAGGAAAGATATTTTATAACTCTTTTAAAAAGAATAAAAAAGGAATATATCAATTTAATAGTTGTTGATGGAATGGCTATGCTTTATAGATTAGAATTAGGTGATGCTCAAAAGACAGGAGATTCTGAGAATATAAGAAAAATTAATAGGAATATCGCTAATCAAATGAGAGTTCTAGCAGAGATTGCAAGAAAACAGAAAATTCCAATTATAATAACAAATCAAGTTTATGAAGGATTTCTCTCTGAGGAGGATTGGAGAAAAGGTGTTGAAAAAAAGACAAATATTGTTGGAGGAGATTTATTCAAATATTGGAGCAAATGCATAATCGAGTTGAAAAATGAAAGAAATAAAAGAAAAGCTATTTTATTAAAACATAGAAGTCTTCCTACAAAAGAGATTAATTTTGAGATAAGAGATAAAGGAATATTCCGTAAAAGATGGATCTAATAAATTCTTTACTTTTATGAAGTTATAAATTAATTTAAACTTCATCTTCTTTTTTCTTTTATGACTGATATAAAATTTGAAGTTTTAAAAAAAGTAGCTGAAACTAGGTTTAAATATAAAAATCTTAATAGTCTTTCTAATCTTGATTCTACTTCTCCTCCTAGTATCTTCATAGGCTCTAAATTGAAATATTCTCAAGTTAATGTTGGTATACTCAGTCCTTTGGAAAGAGATGAAAATGCATGGATTTATGACGATGAAAAATATTGGGCAGAAAAAGGATTTGAGATTAAAGACATTTTAAAATTAAGGGAGAATCTACTGAATTCAAGATTCAAATCGAATATTTATGATTCACGTTTTAAAAAGAAATTTGTAGAACTGATTAAAGAAATAGCAATCTCTTCTAGACCTGTAGATGTTGAAATTGAATTGAAAAATAGATTAAGAATTGAAAGAGAAAAAGATAAAATATTAACTCCTTTAGGAATGAACGCGAATCTTAAAAATGCAAAATTAGTTTCAAATGTAAAAGTTGATACTAAACTTGATAAAATTATGAATGATGAAATAAAAGCTTCAGAGGGTATCAATCTTTTATATAAGAATAATTTTGATGTGTATTCTTTAAGTAGAATTCTTAGTGTAGGTGTTTTGGGATTGAGTAAGAATAAGAAATTGGTTCCCACTAGATGGAGCATAACAGCCACTGATGATACTATAGGAAAGAATCTTACTGAAAATATTAAAGAATACAGCTGGCTTGAAAATTATGAATTATCCTTTGGAGAATTTCTAGGAAATCAATATTTAATACTTTTTATTCCTAATGTATGGAACTTTGAACTTTTTGAAATCTATTTACCTAAAAGTTCTTGGAATTCTTCTTCTGAGATAAAAGCAGCAACTGATTTTGAAAATTATTATGGAAGAAAGAGATATGCATTTAATACTGGAGGAGGTTATTATGCTACTCGTCTCTCAATTTTAGAATATTTAAATAAGATAAAGAGACAAGCTTCTGTTTTGGTAATAAGAATAGAGACTTCTTCTTATTGGGCATCATTAGGAGTATGGGTGGTTAGAGAGAGTGTAAAAAAAGCTCTTGAAAATATAATTAAAACATTTGAAAGTAAAGAAGAGATTTTGAAAAATGCAAAAGAAGTTACAAAACTAAACTTCAACTTTGATTGTTCTGAGCTTCTAAAAAGAAGTGTTTTACTCAAACAAATAAAAGAACAGAAAAATCTGAGGGAATGGTTTTAGATTTGTTTTTTTATAAAGAGTAAATTAATGAGATTATTGGAATAAATGGTACAGTAAAAATAATATTTCAAAATCAATTAAATTCCTAAAAATAGAGATAATAAGCATGTAAATCAATAATTCTAAATTATTGAAACTAAAGTAGTAATCTAATAAGCTTTTTTCTATTAGATTAATAGAGAATAAAGTTTAAGAATTTATTGAGTTAGAGGTTTTGAATTATTTTCTTCTTTTTCTCTATATTTCTTAATTCTTTCTTTATTTGTTGAACATTCAGAATTAAAACAAAAAATCCAAGGCCTTCTTCCTTTTGTTAAACGCATTAACATAGGAAAACCACAGAATTCGCAAATTTTATCTGTTTTCTTTATTACTCCATTTGGAGGAAGAGAATAAGTATTTTTACATTCAGGATAAGCATCGCATGCAACAAAATATTTCCTGTTTTTTCTTGAATATTTTATTTCTAATCTTCCTTTTTTACAAAGTGGACATATATTAAGCTTGTTTTCTTCTCTTTGTTGCTCTTCCAATTTTGTATTAGCTCTTAAAAGTCTTTCTCCAATTTTCTTTTCATTTTTTTTAAAATCTTTTGATATGTTTATTATAGTTTCTTTTGCTTTCTCAATAATTCTCTCTTTTTTCTTCTCAAAGTCCTTTTTAGATTCTCTTATATTCTCAAGATTTTTCTCAAATTGTCTTGTTAAAACTTCATCTATTATTATTGGAGAAAATTCTTCTAAAGTGTTGATTAAGGAAATTCCTAAAGGAGTTGCTTCAATACTTTGTCCTTTTATGTAATTTCTGTCATAAAGAGTTTCTATAATCATGGCACGAGTTGCTTTAGTTCCTAAATTCTTTTTTTCAAGTTCAGAGATCAATGAAGCAGGAGTATATCTTTTTGGAGGTTGAGTCTCTTTTTCCTCATTTCTTACTTTTATTATCTTTACTTCTCCATTCATATCTGGAATTTTCTTTTCTTTGAATCTTGAAGGATAGATCTCAGTCCATCCTCTGTTTTTTATAAAAAAACCTTTTGTGGAAAATTTTAATTTATCTATTTCTAAACTTATTTTCTTATTTTCAATAACTGCATCTTCACAAAAAAGAGCTATAAATCTCTTGACAATTAAATTGTATATTTTTTCTTCATTTCCAGATAATATTTGTTGATTTCCTGTAGGATATATTGAAGGATGAGCAGAATCTGATTTTTTTCCTTCTATTGGTTTTTTTCTTTTAATCAGCTTTTCTGTATTATATATTTTTGATAGATTCTTCAAAATTTCTTTATAATTTATTGATTCTGGAAGTTTTTGGCTTGATGTTCTAGGATAAGAGATTAAACTAGAGAGATAGAGTGATTGCGCTGCTTTTAGAGTATTTGAAGGACTTATTTTATGTATTCTATATGCTTCTGTTTGTAAATCTGTTAAATTAAAAGGAGTATTTGGAGGAATAGATTGCTCTTTTTTCTCAGTTTTTGCATCTGCAGTTTTTCCCAATAAACTTTCAAATTTTTTTAAATCTTCTTTTTTAAAGATATCTTTGTTGTGTATTAATTCAACTTCATGAAAATTTTTTATTCTTATAAATATCTGCCAGTATTTTTCTGGTTTAAAAGATTTTATTTTATTTTCCTTTTGGACAATTAAATTAAGAGTAGGGCCTTGAACTCTTCCTATTGACATGATTCTAAATCTTCCTGTAGTCTTTATTGAACTCATTAGCGCTCTTGAAAGATTTATTCCATAGAACCAATCTAAATAATGTCTTGTTTCTCCTGCTATTGCTTGTCCCCAGTCTATATTTGGAAATTTATTTTCATATGAATTTATTATTTCATCTTTTGTTAATGTTGAAAATTTCATTCTGGAAGCATCAGGCTGATTACAGATAAATCTCATTACATTTAAACCAATAACTTCTCCTTCTATATCAAAATCAGTTGCTATAGTTATTTCTCCTGCATTCTTTGTTATTTTTAGAATTGTATCAAAATATCTTTTTGTGAAATCTTTTTTTCTGACTAGGAAATTTGGTGTCCAACTTATATCAAAATTTGGAATTTCTGAACCAGTTTTATTTTGCTTAAGAGTGAACAAATGTCCAACTGCACATGCAACTAGTATTTTTTTTCCATTTCTTTCTGTTTGATAATATGAAATCTTATTATAATTTTTTTGCTCTGCTTTTCCTAATGCTAATGCAATCTTGTTGGCTGCCTGAGGTTTTTCTGTTATAATGAGCTCATAACCTCCTTTTTTAAGAGAAATTTTAGGAGGAGAATAATCTTTTTTATTAGAATTAGATTTTCTTTTTGTTACTTTCTTTTTTCTTATTTTCTCTATCTTTTCAAGTTCTTTTATAGAAGGTTTATTATAAATTTTTTCTACAGTTCTTCTTGCAACATCTTCCTCTATTTTTTTGTCTCTCATTATTTTCTCTACTGTATTTTTTATAATTACTTCTTTTGGAATCTCTTTTTTTATCTGTTTCTCAATAGTCCATCTTAAATCATCTTCATTTATAGGAAAATATTCTTCAGTAATTTTCTCTTCTTTTGATTTCTTCTGTTTGCGAGGCATTTTTATTAAAACTTTTGAGAAAAGAGGTTATTTAAGAGTTTTTATATTTTTTATAAATTTTTGTATTGTTTAAATTGATTAGTTTTAGTTAAGAAAAGATTTATATATTCTCTAAATAATTTAATTATTATGGGAATAAGAAAAGATGCTATGAAATATGAAAAAAAGATAGCAGAAGCAAAATATGCTTTTTGGAGGAAGTATTGGTGGTTATTTGTTATTATATTAGTGGCTTTTATTGTAATATACGGATTTATGTATATGTATAAATAATCTAATCTGACAATTTTCAGCATTATTTTTTCTGCTTTGTGTTCTTGTTGGTGCTTGTCTCCAAATAGGTTAAAATAAAAAATTCTGATTTTGTTATCTTCGTTTAACACTTCAATGCTAAATTAAAATTATCCCAGAATATTTAGACTCAATGAGATATATTTTATTCTTTTGAGAATTCAATTTTTATGTTTCTTTATAGTTAATAAATTATTTTTTGAAAACTAAAATAACAAAGAAGTTTCGAAAGTTAAAATTTTTTCTTATTCTACTCATTGATTTTAAAATTATATTTCAATAATTCTTCCTCTTTTTCCTATATTTAATACTCTTGTTTTTCCTATTTTTTCTTCTATTCCTTCTGCTTCGTGAATATGTCCTGAAAGCATTATATCTGGCTTAAACTCTTTTATTGCTTTTCTTATTCCTTTACTTCCTTGAAATCCTGAGAATTCTGCTTTTGATTTAAATGGATGCATATGAGTAACCATTATCTTCTTTTTCTTTTCTTTTATATCTTCATGAGCCTTTTTTAGTGTCTCAAAGAAACCTTTTTCAGTCATAGGAGAAAATCCAAAATTCGTTCCTCCACATCCAAAAATTCCGACATCTCCTTTGGAAAATGAGTAACCATGAAGATTTTTTGTATTTGAATATATTTGAGATAAAAAGTCTATAGTTGCTATAGATTCATGATTTCCATGTAATATTAAAATTGGTTTTTTTATTCTTGTAAAAGGACCTATTATACCTCTATAAGTCTGCTCAAAATTAGTTAAATCTCCAGCAAGAATTACTAAATCAACTTTTTCTCTTTTTGCTCTTTCAGCTAATTTTTTAGTTAAATTACTATCTCCATGTAAATCTCCTGCTGCAAATATTCTGAGTTTTTTCATATATTCTAATATAATCTTTGTTTAATAAATATTTTGAAGTATATCTTACGAAACATTTAAAAGTAGGATCCTTTCTGAATATATACATTAAAAAAGTATATCTCAAAAATGGAAGACAATTTAGATATCTTTTTTAGAAGAAAGCCAGCTATGATGTTGGTATCTCTAAAAAAGAATTCAAGAATGAAATATGGTAGCATTCTGGCTAAGGAAGTAGATTGTACTTATAGCCATGCTGTAAAAATTCTGCAAACACTTGAAGCTTTGAAGTTAGTTGTTTTTGAAAAAAAGGGGCGAATAAAAATTATACAATTGACTAAGAAAGGGCGAGATGTTGCAGATGCTATAGAAGATATACAGAAATTAGTAAAATAATTCTAATGCTGCCCCTGAAAATTTGAATAGGAAGATCTATTTGGAAATAGATTAAATTTTGATGATGTGTCCTTGATGATATATAATTCTGATAATCTCTAATTCTGAGTATGCCCCCGCTGGGATTTGGGCTCTGAAATAAATTCAGGCCTATTTCATCTTCTACGAATCTGAACTAAACTAAAGTTCAAATTCCAGATAATAAATTATTAATTAAATTTTTAAATAATCTCTAATTCTGAGTATGCCCCCGCTGGGATTTGGGCTCTGAAATAAATTCAGGCCTATTTCATCTTCTACGAATCTG
>CAYTGG010000010.1:0-20608 GCA_964437455.1 Candidatus Woesearchaeota archaeon
TTTGAGAGCATAAATAAAATATATTCAATCTAATTAGAATTAGTTAATGTAAATAGTTTATTAATTATTGATTTTATTTCTTTTTCATTATTAATTAAATTTTTAAATAACCTCTAATTCTAAGTATGCCCCTGCTGGGATTTGAACCCAGGTCGCCACCGTTCTCCAATCCAAAAGTCTGTTCTAAGAGAACTGGAATTACTCATCTCATCGATTAAATTCCGACTTATAAATCAGACATTTTTTGAGAGGGTGGAATACTTGGCCTCTGTACTACAGGGGCATATTTTTCTAAGATTTTTAATCTATTTAAATTTTCTTTATCTAAAATATTTAGAATATATTTCAAAGGGAATTATAAATCAATAAAAATTCTTTTAGAAATGTCTCAGAATTATTTTAAGGAATTTTTATTTTCTATTTAACTAAGAAAACTTTATCATTAGGTCTGACTTTTTCAGGAACCTTAACTCCAATGTGGTCTCCTTTTTTTGCTTCTTTAACTTCATTTCTTTCTATTTGCATACTTTCAACATCCACCTCAAAGTCTGTAGTGCTTCCTTTTATATGAATTCTATCACCTATTTTCAATTTGTCTGAAAGTTTTATAGCAGCTACATTCACTTTGCTGAAATAACTAGAAATCAATCCTATTTCCTTTTCTTCTTCTGCCATATTTAACTTAAGGGATATAGATATTTAAACTTTACTCTCTCTTGATTATTCTATCTCCAAATATTAAATCTGAAGGCCTTCCAGAAAGCTTTCCTGAATTAATTATTACATCTACTTTTCTTAGAATTTCATCGGAAATCTCTCTCAAATCAATAATTGGTTTTCTTTTTGAAATATTTACAGAAGTGGTAATGAACGGTACTTCTGCTTCTTCGATAAGTTTAGTAAACTTATTATCTGGAATTCTAATTCCTAAAGTATTCTTTTTAGAGACATATTCTAAAAATTTAGAATTCTTTTTCTTTAAAATTAAAGTGTATTTTCCTGGAAGATATTTATTAAGAAATTCTTCTTTAACTTTTAGATTCTTTAGAATCCATTTTTTAGATGGAGCTATAATTGAAAGAGGTTTATCTTTCTCTCTTTTTTTAATCTTTTTTATTCTCTTAACAGAACTTTTTTTATAAGCATTGCATCCCAATCCGTAAATAGTATCTGTAGGATAAATGAATATTTTTCCTTTTTTTATGAGTTTTATAATTTCTTTTTTGTTTTCCATCATAGAAATTTTTTAAGAAGAAAGATAGTCCCGCCAGGATTCGAACCTGGGTCATCAGATCCAGAGTCTGATATCTATAGTCTCTATTATGCCTTTTATAACATAAAAGATTTGACCGCTAGACTACGGGACTAAATTCTCCTATTTCTAAAATATTTATCTTATTAAAAGGTTACTATCCTCTTGTTAATTTTATTCTTATAATCTTTAGAAAAATAGATTTCCTTCAAAACCTTTTTATACTTTTATTGTATCTTATAAATATGGAGCTAGGTAATACTTTCTTTATTATGGCAATTTTAATTATTGCTATATGGGTGATAGTAGAAGTTAAAAGATTAAAACATAAAATCTTTGCAATCTTTTTAATAATTCTAATCTTATTTATGTATTTTAGTTTTAATATTGCTATTAAAGATAATGAGATTAATCTAAAAGAAACTTCTGGAATAATTAAAGCAAGCAATTTATATCTTGATTGGATTGTTTATACATTCAATAATTTAAAATCCATTTCTGCCTATGCTTTTAAAAAAGATTGGAGATTAGAGAATAATACTCTAGAAGAGAAATGAGAATATTTATAAAGTTAATTTCATTAAATTATATTAAGGAGTTGATTTTTAATGGTTAAAAAAAGTACAAAAGGAAGAAAACTTCAGAAGAAATCTTCTAATTCAAGAAGTAAAAAGATTTCTAAATCTCCAACTTTAAGATATTCTACTAAGAAGAAAATTAATCTAGTTTTTAGAAATTTAATCTACTTTCTTATTCTTTTTATAGTATCTTTTATATTTTACTTTTTATCTAAAGGAGGAGCTTATGAGGATCTTTTCTTTTTGATTTCTTTTATTTTTGGAGTTGTAACTTTTTTATTTTTGTTAATCCTTTTAGTGTTTCTGTTTATGAGAGGAATAAAAAAGTAGATTTTTTTAAATAAATTTAAAAATTTATAATACTAATTAGAACTTAGAACTATTTTTATATATAAAAAACAGAAATAATTTTATACTATTCTTTGAATTATTAATTATGCCTCAGTGGCTCAGTTGGTAGAGCGTTACCTTGGTAAGGTAGAGGTCCCGGGTTCAAATCCCGGCTGAGGCTCTTTTTTGACTTAAAAACATAAAATAAAAAGAGACAGATTTATAAATTGTTATAGAAATGTTTAATTATGGAAAAAGAAGAATCTGATCTTGAGAAATTAAAGAAAAATTATCTAGAAATTCAGAAAAGGTATTTCCTACCTGACTTTGAAGAACTTAATGATGATTTTAATATAGATAAAGTTTCAGATATAGAAACTGAGCATTTGATTAGAGAAATAAGGAAAGTTATTGTTGATAAAATTTTAAATTATATAAGGCTTATTGAAAGTATGCTTAATCCTGTTAATGTTCCTATGTTTGTATTTTCAGTAGTGAGAGCAATGAAAATTGAAGATAGAAAAGAACTCGCAGAAATATACAAAAAACTTGCTAAAATAGAAATAGAATTAATTGATGTAGATATTTCTTTCTCTGAAGAAAAAGAAGCAAAATTTATTAAGAAGAGTTATAAAATATGGCAGGAAGTAAAAGAAAAGATTGGAGAGATAATTAAGTCAGTAAGAGAAAATTGGGATAATAAACTTGAAACAGATACTAAAGGATATTTTGGATAAATTTCTTTTAGAATCTTAATTATTCTTTAAAAAAATTCTCTAATTCAATTTCTAAAATCGCAACAGGCATTTTTATTTTCCAATTTTTTAAAATTCTAGGATGAATCTCACCAATAAATCCTATTTTTTTATTCATTACCTTTACTTCAGCAACTCTTCCATTTACAAAATAATCAGGAAAATTTTCTGTTTCAGAGATTTCAACTGGTTTGTCTGTTACTCTGAAAAGATATTCTAAAATTTGTTTAATCTCTGTGAAATCTCCAGGAGAAACTGCTATTGCCAATCTTTCTTTTTCTTTTATTTCAGATTCAAACTCAAAGATTTTTCCTATTTCAAAAATTCTTTGAGGATATTCTGTGTTAGTATTCTTTGAAAAAACTTTTAGCATATAATGAACTAAATCTTTTCTTAAAATTGTATAATCTGTCTTTGACTTTTCAACTTCTATATAATCTTTTTCTTGAAGTCCCATTTTTTGAAACTGCTCATTTTTAGTTGTTAAATGATAATTTGAGACTTCAATCATTTCCAGTCCTGAAAGAATCTCAGAAATTTTTCTTTTTATTCTTTCTTTATAATCTTCTTCTCCTATAGTAGAAATTTTAGGTATTTCTGGAATAAAATTTTCATAACCGTATGCTATTGCTATATCTTCTATTAAGTCAACTTCATGTAAAATATCAACTCTCCATGCAGGAATCTCAACAATTTTAGAAGATTTATCATAGTTATAACCCATTTTTTCGATTAAAGATTTTATTTGCTTTTCATTTAATTCTATTCCTAAACGTTTTTTAACATTTTCAGTTGATATTTTCATCTTCTCAGAGACCATATCAGGAGTTCTTGTCTTTATATTTCCTGTAATTTGCATAGAATATATTTTTCCGCCCATATCTGCAAGACTAGTTACAAGAATATTAAGACATTTTTTTAATAATTCAAAATCAAAGCCCGAACATTCAATAAAAACCTCTTTTGTTTTCTCTGTTATTCTTCCTGTTAATTTTGAATTTATTATTGGAGGCATACTTAAAATATTTTTATCTGAATCAATAAATATTGGAAATTTCTCCTTTCCTGCTAAGAGATGTGCATATTCTCTTCCTGTAGGATGCTTTTGAAGTATTTCTAAACCTGACATTTCCTTTTCAGATTCAAGAGGAATAAATTTTATCTTATCTGGTTCTAATGCTTTTAGAGTTATTGGAAGTTTTATTTTCTCTAGAGGATAGATACCTATTGCTATCTTTTTTCTTTTTCTACCTATGGTAGAATGTAGTTTTTCTTGTATTTCAATTATCTCTTTTATTTTTTCATCATTAAACTTCACTTTCTTTACTATGGCACAAGCAGTATAGGGTCTTATGCTTTTTACAGAAGAATCTACATTTACAATATAATTTTTTTCTGGTTTATTAATTTTATAACTCTTTTTTCCTTTTTTCTTTCCTAAAAATCCTAGAAAAGCCCTTTTAAATCCTTGATAAGAAAGCATATCAGGACGATTTGGAAAAATTTCTAATTCAATTTCTTCTTCATCTACTTTTTCCAAAGGAGTTCCAAAAAGAGCTATTTTCTCTTTCATCTTTTCATTTAATATTCCAATTTCTTTTTCAAATAATTTTTTTGATATATTTATTATTGCCATTTTAGATTAATGAAATTATTTTTAAACCTAATTTATTTATATCCTTGTCTGACCAATATTTTAGATTCTTTATTGATTCAATGTATCCTGCTGTTTTAATTATTTTATTATCTAATCTTATCTCAAATTTTTTCTTCCCAGTTTTGACTAATTCAAATTTATCCTTATCTAAATGTATTGTTCTATTCATTTTATTTCATCCAGAATTTTAAATTTCTTAATTTATTTAGGTCATTGTTATAAAATTCTCTAAGATCTTTTATATCATAATAATCCATAAGAGTTCTGTCAAATCCAGGACCCCAAGCAAGTACAGGAATATCCTCTCCAAGAAGAGGTATAACTACTTCAGGTCTGAATATACCAGCTCCACCTAATTCAAGCCAACATTTTCTCTCAGGATGCCAAACATTTATCTCCACTGATGGTTCTGTGTAAGGAAAATAAGCAGGAGAGAATCTTATTTTCTCAAAACCCATCTTTTTGTAAAATTGTTTTAAATATCCTAAAAGATGTCTGAAATTTGCATTTTTATCAACTACAATTCCATCTGTTTGATTAAATTCAAATCCATGACTCCAATCTACAGCTTCATTTCTAAAACATTCTCCTATTGAGAAGAATTTTGCAGGCAAATTTTCTTTCTTTAATTTTCCTAATGTTGATGCAGATAAACAAGTAGTATGAGTTCTTAGTACTAATTTTTTTGCTTCTTCTTCATTCCACTGATTTCCCCATCCTTTACTTCCTTCAATTCCTTTTTCATGAACTTCTTTAATCTTTTCAATTAATTTTTTATCTTCAATTTCAGATTTTCTGTTTATAAAAAAAGTATCTTGCATATCTCTTACTGGATGATCTTGAGCAGTGAATAAAGCATCAAAATTCCAAAAAGAACTTTGAATTAAATTTCCAGTCATTTCTTTAAATCCCATATCAGTCCAGATTTTTCTTGCATAATCTTTTGATTGATTAACAAAATATCTTTTTCCTCCATAAATTTTAGGAACCTTTGAAGTAACATCATATCTTCTAAATATCTTTCCTCTCCAATTTTTATCATCTTTTATTATTTCAGGAGTTATCTGCTCAATCATTTCTTTTTTTCTTTCTTTTAAACTCATTATCTTTTTTCCTAAATCAGTAATATTTATTCCAATTGTTTTTTCTTCATTTAATTGAATTATGTCTCTTCTTTTTTGGAGAGCTTTAAGCGCATGAAGCTGTTCTGGCTTTAGAGAATCATATTTTACAGGCAAAATCTCTAGAAATAATTCTTCTAAAGTTTTTTTTGATATTTCTCCTTTGTTAACATTAAGAATTATCTTTCCTTTTTTTAATTCAATCATAGCCTTATTCTTTAGAACTCCTAATGAGACCTTAAATTCATCATTTGAAAGCTTGCTTTGTTTCTGCGCTTCTTCAATTGATATTATTCTCTTTTCATCTAGAAGATTTAATAATCTTCTTTCTGGAAGCCCTTTTTTTCTATATAAAGCGCCATTAACTCCAATTTCAACTTTTCTATTTTTATTGTAAGAAATATTTACTATTTCTTTCTTTTGTAAATATTCTAAAGCTCTTAACACAGAAACTTTGTCTAATCCTGATTTTTTACAGATATTCTCTATTCTTTCTTCTTCTATATAAAGAAGAACTTTTTTTTCATTTCTACTTAAAGATTCTACAATTTTTTTTAAATTCATTTTATATCAATCAACTCTATCTTTTTTGTTATTTCAGTAGACATTCCTAATATTAATCCTAAAGATTTTAAATCATAAATATCTCTTTTATATTTCCTTGAAATAAATTTCATTTCTATTTTATACTTGTTACAAATCTTTATATTTTGTTCTATTCTTGACAAAATATGAATTCTCTCTTTTCTATTTTTTTCTATAATCTCATCTAAGTTTATTCCTATTCTAATCTTATTTTTCTTAGCTATTTTTGCTAAAACCTGATTAAATCCTGAATTTCTCTGTTTTTGAAAATCTTTTCTATTAGCTTGATTTAGAAGTAATAAATATATTTTCTGCTTTTCCAGAATTTTTCTGTTTAGTTCATCATTAGAGCTTGAAAAAATAATTTTCTTATTTTCTAAATTAGCTTTTTTTATTTTCTTTACTGCATTTTCAAATTTATCCTCATAAATAAGTTCCATTTCTTTAATAATCTATTAAACTTTATAAACTTTAAAATATTATTATAATTATGTCAGACAACCTAAAAAAAGGAAGTTCAAAAATGGTTAGGTCTCTTCTTTTATTTTTTCTAGTTATCTTTATATTTATGATCTCATTTGTAACTATAAAAGTAATAATCTCAGGAGGAGTAGATAATTTTTTATCAGGAAGTTCAAGAATAGATTTAAAAATTATATCTCTTTCAGAATCAGAAGATAGTGTTGAAATATCTGTTGAAAGACGTCTTGGAAAAGGAGATTTATTAGGAATAGAATTTCTTTTGAATGATGGAATTGAAGATAGATATTTTAATGTAAATAGCACTTTAAATGAAACTAAAACTCAAACTTTTAATCTAGATTATGATGGAATCATAAAGGAAATTTCAATATCTCCAATTATAGAAAATAATGAGAATAAAAGTATTGTGGGAAGAGCAACTCATAAAATAGAACTTTCTAATGTGCAAATATTTAATGTTCTTAGAAATCTGATATTCTGGTGGAATTTAGATAATAATGCAGAAGATAATATAGGGGAAAGAAATGGAATTATGCATGAAATTGATTTTGTAGAAGGAATTAAAGATGAAGCTGCAGATTTTAATGGAGAAAGTAGTTATATAGATCTTGGTTCTTTGAATTTAGAAAAATCTATGAGCATAGAATTTTGGTATAATCGAGATACTCTGGATTCAGCAGATTCTGATTGTATTTTAGGAAATATGGAATGGAATTTTTTTAAGCCTTCAAGAAAAGGATGGATAATCAAACATCCTGTAAATTCAAATTCTCTTAGTTTTATTCTTGAATTAACAGATGGTAAAAATGTTAAAGAAATAGAATTGAAATCTCCATCTCTTAAATTAGGAGAATGGAATCATATAGTATGTACTTTTGATTCTTCTAAAAATAAAATTAATATTTATGCTAATAGAGAGCTAGTAAGTTCTGTAGACTCTCCTGAAGGATATAATAAAATAATTAAAAGTCCTTCTTCTCTGACTGTAGGCTCTTTAAATAATGGAGGTTATTTTGATGGAAAAATAGATGAATTGAGAATTTATAATGAATCATTATCAGAAAGAAAAATTATTGCTTTGTATGATTTATATTAATCTAAAAGATTAAAGCTTTTGAAATTAACCTTTTACCAATGTTCCTCTAAAATTTTTATTTTTTAGAATATTATCTAATTCTTTTGAACTTCCTATTATATAAGTTGGAATATTATTCTCTAGAATTATTTTGGAAGCTGAAAGGTCAAGAACAAAATGCTGTCCTGGTTCAAAGTTGATAGAAGAAGCGATTTTATGAAATTTCTTCCAAGAAATTTTTCTTATCAACTTAGCATTTTTATATTCTTTTGGATTTTTGTCATAAAGTCCTGCAACATTTGTAAGATTTATAAATTCTGAATTAAATTTCTTAGCTATTTCTGCTGCAGTAGAATCAGAGGTTTGATTGGGTTTATATTTAAGTGCTCCACAAAAAATAATATTTTGTTTCTTTAGATATTTCTTTATTTCTCTCATATTATGAGGAATTCCTCTTTCGGGATTTATTCTGAAAAAGTAATTCATGAATCTTGCATTCATTCTAGTTGCAGATATTCCAGAGAAATTTTGTAGTTTTATATGAGCTTTATCTTTCTTTAAAGCAGAGATATACTTTCTGGCAATATTTCCTCCTCCACATTCAATTATAAACTTATATTTCTTAGAATTTTTTTTAATTATCTTTCTAAATTCTTTTAAAAAATTTATATTAATTTCATCTGGAATGATTAAGCTTCCTCCTAAACTTAAAACTATCACCTTTTTTTTCATATGAAATAAAGAAAAAAGAGTTTTTATATTTTAGGTTTAATATCCTAGAAAATAAATAAAATTTCTTAGATCTTATTTAATGGTGAATAATTTGTTATTCTTGACATTAAAAATTTTTAATCTTACTCCTGCATCAATCCATCCGTGAGCATAGTTTATAGCACCAAAAGAATTTACAAAATCTTTTTTTTCCTCAAAATATTTAGAATCAGAAAGATAATTAGAGACCATTTCTATTATTTCTTTTGCTTCTTTTTCTTTTCCTTTATAGATAGATTTTTCTGAAATATTTAATGCATTCTTTGTTAGATGGTAATACTTTTCTATTTTCTCTTTTGTTATTTTATCTTTCATATTTCTTTTAGTATTATTAACATTTATAAACTTTAAGAATTTTTTAGAGTTATGAGGAAAAGATTTGAAAAAAGAGGTTTATCCTCTATAATTACTTCTCTTATATTACTTCTTTTAGTTTTGGTTGCTATTGGAATAACTTGGATATTTCTTAGAAATATTATCTCTGAAGAAAGTGAGGATATATCTTTTTCAAAGATAACTATTAATTTAAAAGTTGAAGAAGTTAATATTAGAGACGATGGAACTGAGGTTTTTGTTAAAAGAGGAATAGGAAAAGGAGATTTAGTAGGAATAAAATTTGCTATTAGAAATGGAACAGAGACTACACTATACACAAAAGATACAGATATGGAGGAATTAGAAGTTAGAAAATTTATTCTTGATTACACTGGAAATATTGACGAAGTTACTATTCTTCCTTTGTTGAGATTAGAATCAGGAAAAATAGTAGAAGGAAATATTGCAGATATTACCTCTGAGAATATACAATACATAGGAGGAAGTGTTGGAGAAGGAGAAGAATGTGTTCCAGATTGTACAGGAAAAGAATGTGGAGATGATGGATGTGAAGGAACTTGTCTTCCTGGATGTGCAGAAGATTTCCATTGTGAGAATGGAATTTGTGTAGAAGGACCATGTAGTCCAATTTGCAATAATTCAGAAGAATGCTGTTTTGAAAAAGAATGTGGAACTGTAAATGATGGATGTGGTACTACTTATTATTGTGGAGATTGTGAAATTGGAGAGTTCTGTGTTACTACTGAGAATATTTGTATGTCTGATTGTGTTCCTAATTGTACAGGAAAAGAGTGTGGAGATAATGGATGCGGAGAATTTTGTGGATTTTGTACTGAAGAAGGATATTATTGTAATATAACTAGTGGACTTTGTGTAGAAGGAGAATGTGAAGGAAATTGTACAGAAAAAGAATGTGGAGATGATGGATGTGGAGAACCTTGTGGATTTTGTAATGATACTTATAATGAGAATTATGTCTGTATTTCTGGAAATTGCTATTGTAATCCAGATTGTATAGGAAAAGAGTGTGGAGAGGATGGATGTGGAGATGTTTGTGGAGAATGTAATATTACAGCAGGAGAATATTGTGAAAATGGAACTTGTGTTGTGTGTGTTCCTAATTGTACTCTTTCTGACGGAAATCCTAAAGAATGTGGAGATGATGGATGTGGAGATGTTTGTGGAGAGTGTGGTTTAGCTGAAGAATGTATTGAAGGAATTTGTGTTGCTGAAGTTTATTTAAACAGTGGATTAGTATATTCAATATGGCCTCCTGAATCGAGACTCTTATTTGACAGTGAAGATTTACCTAAATCTGGTGAGAGTTATATAGGTTATCATGTGAGATTTCAAGGGAGCAGTGAAGATAGATGCATTCTTATAACTAATTTTGTTACTCCAAGTAATCCTGATATTTATAATAGAAGTTATATAGAATTTGGAGTTTCTTATACAAATATGAGTGTATCAGAAGTTTATGAAATATGGGAAACTTTTGATGGATGTACAAGAGCAAAATTAGTTGAAGAAGGAGAATTACCTTCTTAATTGCAGATTATTTCTAGACATAGGATTTTGAAAAATTGGAGTCATTTTTCTTATTATAAATTTTGTTCCTACAATATCAGATATTACTGCACTTAAAATTAAATTTCCATGAACAACTTTGAAAACTCCTTCTTGTAGAGGAATTCTAGAAACCTCAGAGAATTTCCTCATTATTTCTTTTATTTCATCCTTATTTAAGATTATACTTGTTTTTTTAATTCCTACATCTCCTCGAATTAAGATATTTTTATCTGGACCATTACATTCGATAACTTTTATTAAAGGGTCTGCTATTAAAGGATTTAATTTATCTAATTCAATATTCTTATTCTTTTTTGCTCCTTGTCTTAAATAATTTATTTCTCTAGAAGAAATAGGTTCAGGAACTCTAAGAACAGGATTTCTTTTTATAATTTCTCTTGAAGGAATATGATTTTCTCTTATTTTTCTAATTGGAAATTTTTTAATAGGCTGTTCAAATCTTTTTTCTAATCTCTTCTCTAAAAATTTATTCTCTTCTCTTTTTGATTCTGGATTTACTTTTTTTGGAATTATCTCTGGAATTGATTTCTTAAATTCTTTTTCTTCTATTTTGTTTTTAGACACTTCTTGAGTATATCTTTCCTGTCTTATAATTCTATTTAATCTCTCATCTTTTTTTAAGACTTCTTCTTCCTCTAGAATTTTCTTTAATTTAAAGATTTCATCTCCTTTGGTATTCTTAATTAATTCTCTTGTAAATTTTAAAAGAAATAATTTTCTAAACTCTTCACCCTGTTTTTCTAATTGTGAAATCATTCTCTTTAATCTTCATCCAAAGAGGAAATTGATTTTTGATAATTATCTTCTTCCTCTACTCTTTTTTTAGGAGCTTCTCTTAATGGACGAAAGATTTTTCTTTGAGGAGGAATAGGTGGAAGAGGTTCTGGTGGAAGTTGAGGGATATTTTTTTCGTGAAGCATAGTTAAACCTCTTGCTATTGTTTTATTTTGGTCTATCAATTTTTCTAATCTTTCAGCTACTTGTTTGTCATTTTCTCCTTTTTCTATTTTAGACTCTTTTTCAGCTAATGCTTTAGCAGATATCTCAAAAAGGTCTAATAGTTCTGATATTCTATTAGATAAATTATCAAACTTAGAAGATAAATTAGTCATAACTCTTTGTAAAGTAATAAAATTTTCTATAAGTACTTTTTCAATATCCTCATTTTTTTTCATCACTCTTTTTTTAACAGTTCTTTTTGTTTTTAATCTTTTACTCTTTTTTTTATTCTGGACTCTATTTGTCATATTATTCTATAGTTTTTTTATTTTATAAATTTAATCAAAAATATCTAATTTCTCTTTTTTGTAATTATTTACTTCTGATTCCTCTTTTTCTTCTTTCTGTAGTTCTTCTACTCCTTTTATTTTTGGAAGATTCTGATAATCCTCCTTATTTTTTTCAGAAATTTCTTCTTCTAAATTTTGAGGTTCTAAAAAATCTTTTTCAGGTTGATATTCTCGAGGTTCCTCGTCAGTTCCTCTTATTAAACTCTTCTCCACTTCTGAAACATACTCTGCTATCTCATTAGCCATATCAGCATTTACACTTATACTATCAATTCCTTTTTCAACTAAAAATTTTACCATTTCTTTTTTACTTCCAGCCTGTCCACATATACTTGTTTTTACATTATTTCTCTTACAAACTCTTATTACAAAATCTAATTGATATAATACTGCAGGATGCATTTCATTATATAATTTCTGAACTTTTTCATTTCCTCTATCTATTGCTAATATATACTGTGTTAAATCATTTGTTCCAAAGGAAATAAAACTTATTCCTTCTTCACAGAATTTTTTTATTAATTGAACTGCAGCAGGAGTCTCAATCATTATTCCTAATTTTACTTCTGAATTAATCTCTTTTAGAATCTCCTTAACTTTTCTTACTTCTTCTATAGAAATAACCTGAGGCAATAAAATTCCAACTTCCCTTTTTCTTTTTGAGATTCTATCTAATGCGTTAATCTCTGCTTTTAAAATCTCTGGATTTTGAAGTCCGTATCTAATTCCGTGCATTCCTAACATAGGATTTGCTTCTTTCTCTTCTGGAGCACCTTCAAGATTACTATATTCATCACTTCTTATATCAGATGTTCTTATCCACATTTCTTCAAAATATTCTGATATTTTCTTTAATCCATTAAAGATTATCTCTTCGTAATCTTTAATTTTATTTTTCTCTAAAAAATAATTTGGATGTTTTCCAGACTCTGCAATAATTCCTTCTATTCTAGTCAATCCAACACTTTTTATATTTGTTTTAGATGCTCTTTCAGCAAAATTTGGTAAATCTACAATTAATTTTATCTTGGTCTTTGTTTCAGAATTTACTGGTTTTACTTCTTTTTTTGTAGTTTCTGCAAGTTTTCCTTTATAGATTTTTCCAGAAGAACCATCCACTGTGATTATTTCTCCTTCTTTTAATTTTGTAGTTGCATTCTTTGTTCCAACTACTGCAGGTATTCCCATTTCACGAGAAACAATTGAAGCATGTGCAGTCATTCCTCCCTCATTTGTAATTATTGCTGATGATTTTTGCATACTTACTACCATATCAGGATTAGTCATTTCTGTAACCAAAATATCTCCTTGTTTTATTTTCTCTAAATCTTCCATACTTTTCACTATCTTTATTTTGCCTGAACCTATTCCTGGAGAAGCTCCTAATCCCTCTAGAATAACTTCTCCTTCTAAATTTTCTCCAATTTCAACTCTATTCTTTAAAGTAGTAATAGGGCGAGTTTGTACTATGAAGATCTCTTCATTTTCTATAGCAAATTCTATATCTTGAGGATTATTATAATGTTCTTCTAATTTTAGAGCTATCTCTGAAAGATTATATAATTCACTTTCTTTTAGCACTTGCTTTTTAGAGATTTCTTCTTTCAATTTTATAGTTTTTCCTTCTCCTGATGCATCTCTTGTCATTGCTATTTTCTTATCTTCTATTTTCTTGTCTATAATCTTCAAGTCTCTTGAAAGAGCATATCTATCTGGACTTATTTTTCCTGAGACAATTCCTTCTCCTAAACCCCAAACAGCTTCTATAATAATATTATCATTTTTATAAGTAGGATCCTTTGAGAAAATAACTCCTGACTTAGTTGAATCTATCATTTTTTGGACTACAACAGCTACACTTGATTTCTCATGTTTGAAATTCTTTTTTTCTCTATAATAGGTTGCTCTAGGAGTGAATAATGAAGCAAAGCATTTCTTTATACTTTCTAATAACTCTTGCTTTCCTTTAACATTCAAAAATGTTTCTTGTTGTCCTGCAAAACTTGCATCTGCTAAATCTTCAGTAGTCGCGCTACTTCTTACTGCAACAAAAACAGATTCAGATGAATCTTTTAATATATCTAAAACAGAACTTCCTGAAACATTCAAATCTTTCACATCTAAATGTTCATATTCCTCTAATATCTCATCTTCTAAATCTTTTGGAAGTTTAGAATTAATCATAATTTCTCTTATCTGTCTTGTTGTATCATGTAGATTCTTTGTATTTTCATAATCTATATTTTTCAGTAATTCTTTTATCTTTTCTTTTAATCCTGCTTTTTCTATAAAATAATCATAAGCTTGAGCAGTGACTACAAATCCCGGAGGAACAGGTATTTTTAAATTATAAATTTCAGATAGATTTGCACCTTTTCCTCCTGCTATTTTTCCAGAATCTTTGTTTAATTCTTTAAACCACTTTACAAATCTTCCATCTGAATTATTACTCTTTTCAAATAAAGCATCTGTTCCCTCTTTTCTTTTTTGTTCCATATAAAAAATATTACCTTTTTTCTTTTTATTTTATATAAAAAATCCATTAACTTAATAAAGGTTTTTATTCGCTGATAGCACCTACAGGACAATTTCTTATTGCTTCCTTTATACAAGGTAATTTTTTTTCACTTTTTACTCTAGCTTTGTTGTCTTTTTTATCTATCTCAAAAATCTCTGGACAAACAGCTGAGCAATTTCCACATCCAATACATTTTTTCTTATCTATTTTTACCATATGATATTCTATTATTTTTAGTTTATATTCTTTTTCAAAAATATTAAAATAATACTTTTTCAAAAATATTAAAATAATAAGAAATTAATTCTATTAAGATTTATAAACTATTTAATCTTTTTTATCTAATGGGATTAATAAGAGGAAGTTTGTTGGTTATTGTAAGTGTTTTACTTTTTATTATGCTTCTATTAACCACATCCTTTTCTGTTTTAAACTCATCTTTAGAATATGAAAATATAAAACCAGAATTAGTTTCTATAACAGAAAGTATTGCTGAAGAATATAATCTTAAAGAGATAATTAATGAAACTCTTCCTTTTATGGAGATTTACTGTGAGAATAATTCAGAATTTGTTTTTAAAAGTGAGGAGATAGGAGAGACTTTTGTTATTCCATGTGAGGTAGTAAATGAAGGTCCTGATGCTATAATTTCAAAAAGTGTTGAAAATTTTGTAGATACTTTTTATTATAAAGAATACTCTTGTGAATTTTTTGATTGTTTTAAAGAAAAAGAAACTCCTTTTTTTTTAATCTCTAAGAAATCTAAAGACTATTGGAATGGGAAATTTTATACAGGACTTATTTTCTCTGTTATTTTAGTAATTCTTATGTTCTTTATTATCTCTAATAAAACCACTCTTCCAATTCTTGTAGGAGGGCTTTTGATATTATCTGCTCTTCCTTTTTTAAAAATTGAATGGCTGTTCTCAGTTATAGGAAATTTAGTTGGAATCTTTTCATTTATTGGAGAATTACTGAAATTTCTTTTTTCTGAAGCTTATTCAGCTTCAATAATTCTGATAATTTTAGGAGTAGTCTCTATTCTTTTAGGAATATTTTTAAAACTATTTAAAGCAGGATTTAAAATATCCAATTTTATTAATAAATTTAGTTCTAAAAAGAATTTAAATAATATCAAAAAAAAGAAGTCTAAAAAGTGAGATATCTCTTAGATTTATCCAAATATTTTATAAGAAGCTTTTATGTTACTTTTCTATGGAAAAATGTTTAATTTTATTTTCAGGAGGATTGGATAGTAGATTAGTATTAAAGATAATGCAGAAACTAAAATTTAAGATTTTTACAGTTTTCTTTAAATTGCCTTTTTGCAAAGATAATGAAAAAGAAATAAAGGCTTTTGTTAAAAAAAATAATTCTAATCTAAAAATATTTAATTGTACTAAAGGGAAACTACTTGAGGAATATCTGGAAATTATAAAGAATCCAGAATATAAAAGAGGAGCTGGAATAAATCCTTGTATTGATTGTAAAATTTTTATGTTTAAAAAAGCAAAGAGATTTGCTGATTCAAAAAATATAAATTTAATAGTTAGTGGAGAGATTTTGAATGAGAGGCCTCTTTCTCAGACAAAAAAAGCAATGCAGATAATTGATAAGAATTCAAATATAGAGGATAGAGTTCTTAGACCTCTAACAGAACTTTACAATATTCAAGGAAGACAAAGGAAGAAACAAATAAATCTTGCTAGAAAATTTAGTATTTCTTATCCTTCTCCTGGAGGAGGATGTTTACTTTGTGAAAAAGAACTGAGAAAAAGATTTGAGACAATAATAAACAAGAATTTAGTTAATGAAAAAACATTGTCTATAATAAAAATTGGAAGACATTTCTTGATAGAAGATTGCTGGTTAGTTGTTGGAAGAAATAAAGAAGAGAATTTAATAATAGAAAAAAATGAGAATTCTATTTTTTCAAAAAAGGGAAATCCTGCTGTATATTATTCTTCTAAGAAAAAAAAGTGTAGAGAATTAGCAGAAAAATTACAGAAAGATTATAAAAAAGGAGGTAAAAAGATATATTCAAAATTTAAACTATAAAATGTGTTATCAATGTAGAATAAATCCAGTTTATGAATTTACTAATAAAAGGAAAGTTTGTAGAAATTGCTTTATTAAGTGGTTTGAAAAAAAATTTCTGTATACTATTAGAAAATTTAATATGCTAGAAAAAGGAGATATTGTTTTTTATGAGAATAAAAAGGATTTTTGTTCTGTAGTCCTTGGAGAAGTTTTAAAGATAGTAGAAAGCAAAGGAAGAATTAAATTAACTCAAAAAAAGAGATATGACAAATTTGCTAAGTCTTCTACTTTAGATGACTCTGCTTTTGAGATTCTTAATTCTTTTCTATTAAAGAATAATAAAAATCTAAAAGAAATTCTTCCAATATATAAAAAAAATATTAAACCTCTCTATTTATTTTTAGACAAAGAGATTTTGCTATATGCAAAACTTAAGAATCTAAAATTTAAAAAAATAAATAAGAAGAAAGATAGAATATCAGAATTTCTGAATGAATCAGAAAAGAAACATCCTGAGATAAAAAGAGCAATTGTTAATGGCTTCTTAAAATTTCAAAAATAGTTTATCTAAGAATTTTTAACTCTTTAATAGGAAAAATTAATTTTTTTCTATTCTCTCTAAAAAGTTTTTTATAAAATTTTTATGTTCTTCTCTATCTTTTATTTCCTTTATTTTGTATACTATAACTTTTTCCCTTTGATGTTTTTCTACTTTTATATTGGAACTTAATTTTTCTTTTATTTTCTCGCTTAATAAAATCTCTTTATTTGATATATCAGCAATTTTCTTTGCTGTTGTTATTAGAGTTCCCATACTCATAAACTTTAAAACTTCTTTCTCTTGTTTTGTAATTACAGTTCCATAATTTAAAGAAATTCCGAATTCAATCTTTTTTCTATATAATCTATTATGTTCTTTTAATATTTCCTCAGCTTTTTGTGATATTTCAATCACAGCCTTCTCATTACTAAAAGTTTTTGTCTTTGTAGGTATTTCAAGAAAAAATAAACAATCATTATTAAAATATGTTACTGCTTTTTTATCTTCAGCAAAATCTGTTATTTTCTGCAAAGTTTCTTTTACATTTTCTTCTTCAGAATCTTCTTTTAAAACTTTATTTTTAATAATATCTTTTAAATTTTTTATTTTAATACATGCAAGACTTATATTTTGTTTTTCTCCTTTTATAGAAAGTGAAAGCTCTGATTTATTTTTTGGAGAGATTATTGAATCTTTTTTTTGTTCTTTTTCTTCTTTATTCTCTTGTTTTTTATGAATATAACCAAAAAAACTTTTTTTGTATCTTTTTTTAAATATTATAAAAGCAATAAGTCCTAAAATAATAATTATAAAAATCCAAATGAGGGGACTTCCAATTCTTCCTACAACTCCTTTTGCTTCTTTTATGCTAATTGTTTCTCCAGTTAAAATAACACTTTCTTTAAATTTTTTATCTTCTGTTATAATTTCAATAGTGTATTCTCCATCAGGAGCAGTTAATTTGTATCTTTTGATTTCATCTACCTTTAGAAATAAATCCAAATTTAATAAATCTCCTCCTATACTAACTTTTATACTATCATTATAAGGAACATTTCCAGTGTTTTTTACTATCAAGGTAGTATTTATTATATTTGCATCCACACTTTCTTTTTCTTTTATAATAAATTCTGAACTGCTTTTTAATTTATTGGAAACAGCAACTACAGTCCATTTTCTTGGAAGTTCATTATACTCTATTGGATACTCTAAGAATTCTTCAGTTGATTCTTCTTTTTGTATTAAAATCTCCTCATCTTTTTTTATAGAGATTATTGCTTTTGATTTAATACTCTCTCCACTTTGGTCATGAAGAATTGTCTTTATTTTTACATTTGTTCCAGGTTCTACTTCCTTCTCTTCAAAAACTATTTCAAGATTTGTGGGAATTTGATTAATATTTATTTTGTAATTTGCGAGTCCATTATTTGTTATTTCTCCTTTTTTGTTTTTTTCATAGACTTTTATTCTAAGAGAATATTCTCCTGCTTTGATATCTTTTGGAAGAAGAAATTCTATTAAACCATATCCTTCTTTTACTGTTTCACTAATATTTTCATAAAGTCCTTCTAAACTGATAAATCCATTAACAGTTTCTCCTCCTTCTTTTTTAGATTCTGTTTCAAAGATTAATTTTTCTCCAGGATTAAAGATAGTTCTGTTTAGGTTTATTTTGATAGTTATCAAATCTGAAATTTTGAACTCATCACTTAATTTTATTTCTTCTCCAAATGAAGATTTTATTTTACAAGTTCCTTTTATTGTTAAAGGAATTAAAGGATTTCTCTTTTCTTCTTCTCCTGCAGATAAAGAAAGAAGTTCTTTATATACATTAATTTCATTTCCATTACAGATTAGATTTATTGTAAACCATTCTTCTTTATCTTCTAAAGAAGTAATTTTTACAGGAAGAGTTAATTCATCTCCTAAATTATAAATACTCTTTGGTTGATTATTAATTAAGACCTCTCCAGATACAGATGCAATCAATAGCAAAACAAAGATTCCTGAAATTAATAATTTATTCATTTTTTCTCTTTTTATATAAATATAAAATATTATTTATAAATATTTAGCATTTTCAATAAACTTCTTAATTTATAGAATTTTAAGATAATATTTAAAAAGATTATCATTTTTGATTAAATATGTTACAAAAGAGAAGAAATATAGTTACTCCTTGGGAAGTTAAAGGAAAAATTAATTATAAAGAATTGATGGACAAATTTGGAATAAAACTTCTTCCTAAACTTCCTAAAATTTTTAATGAAAATATTTTATTTAAAAGAAAGATTATTTTTGCACATAGAGACTTTGAGAAAATTTTAGATTCAATTAAAAATAAAAAAAAGTTTGCTATGATGACTGGACTAATGCCTACTGGAAAATTTCATTTAGGACATATGATTCTTGCTCAACAATTTCTTTTTTATCAAAAATTAGGAGCTAAGTTGTATATAGCTGTTGCTGATTTAGAAGCCTATAATACAAGAACAGAAAATCTGGAAAAATTAAGAAAAAATGCTATTGAACAATATCTAATAAATTATATAGCATTAGGATTAAAACCTGAGAATTGTGATTTCTATTTCCAAAGTTCTCGTTCTAATAATCCTAAAAAATCTAATGCTTATTATAGATTAGCTTCAAATTTTTCAAGATATTCTACATTTAATGAATTTAAAGGTGTTTATGGTGAGATATCTCCTGGAAAAATGAATTCTTCTCTTTTACAATCTTCAGATATGTATCATCCACAATTACCAGAATTTGAAGGAGAATCTACAAGAATTTTTATTCCTGTAGGAATTGATCAAGATCCACATATAAGAATAGCGAGAGGAATAGCAAGAAGAGATAAAGATTATAAATTCTCACCTATAGCTTCTACTTATCATACTTTTCTTCCTAGTTTAAAAGGTGAAGGTAAAATGTCTTCTTCAGATTTAAATTCTTTTATTGCTATGACAGACTCTCCTGAAGAAGTTGAAACAAAAATTAAAAAATATGCTTTTTCAGGAGGACAGAAAACTATTTCAGAGCATAGAAGAAAAGGAGGAAATCCTGAAGTAGATGTTTCTTATCAATATTTAAAAATGTTTTTTGAACCAAATGAAGAGAAGCTTAGAGAAATTTATGAGGATTATAAATCTGGAAAATTGTTGACAGGAGAATTAAAAGAGATTTTAATTGAAAAAATAAATTCTTTTTTGAAAGAACATCAGAAAAAAAGAGAATTAGCTAAGAAAAAAATTGATAATTTTTTATTCTAATTTTTATATTAGATTTTGTATAAGACAATTGTAAACTTTTATAATAAAATTTATAAACCCTTCTTTCTTATGTGAATTATGAAAAGAGGAAAAAGATTTCAAATTAATTTTTCAAATAAGACTTTTTATACTTTTATTTCTGTAATAATGATTATTCTATTAGGAGTTGGAGTTTATGCTTATGGAACTTCTAGTCCTTCTACTTTTGGACACACTGCAGGAGAAATAGATTTTTCTGGAGTTGGTTCTTGTAGCAATATTTGTACTGATGCTTCTTGTTCTGTTTCAGGAAGTACAATTACTTGTCCTGATGGAACTTCTTTAACAGCAACTACAGGAACAGGTGCTGATGGTTATTGTACAATCTCAGGAAATACAATTACTTGTCCTGACGGAAATAGTCTATCTGACACTG
>CAYTGG010000011.1:0-25888 GCA_964437455.1 Candidatus Woesearchaeota archaeon
ATCTAAGATTTTAAAATAGATTATTCATAATAAATATCTAAGATTTTAAAATAGATTATTCATAATAAATATCTAAGATTTTAAAATAAATTTAATCAGATTTTATTTTTTCGTAATAAGATGTGAACAAAACATAATAAGAATTCCCTGATTTACTAAATATTTGCATAGCACTTTTATAATCTCTAGTTTGATTTCCTTTAACAATAGATAAAATCTCTGAATCCTCTTTTAAAATCTCTAATTCATATCCTTTAATCATACTTCCTTTTTCTACTCTCCAACTTTCATTTAGAATTTTATTTAAATTAGATTCTAATACTAAACAAGTATCATTTCCATCTAAGCATTTTTTCTTTTCATCACAACTAAATATCAATTCCTGAATCGTAAGATGTTCTACATTATTTTCACAATCTGTAGTATATTGTAAAAGTGATTTTATAAAACTCTCTACTTCATAGCTTTCTACATTTTCTTTTTGTTCTTCTCTTAAAGAAAATCCTAGAAAAACTAAAAGAATTATTCCTACAATTATTATAATTAATGCAAATCCAACCATTTCTTCTTGCCCATATTTATCTCTAATTCTTACCATTTTACTCCTTCATAACTTACCATTAACTTTGCAATTTCACATTTATCATAAACTTCTCCTTTAGAATATTCTTTTCTACATAAAGAAACAAAATTAACTAAACTAATTCCTTTAATCTCTTTGTCTATTATTCTTATGACACTACAATTAGGATAATTTCCTGTCTCACACACAATTTCTTCTTCTGTTTTTGGATAAACTTTTAGTATCTCTATATTTGAAACATCCCAAAAATTTTCATATTTCTCTATGTTTGATCTCAACATCATAACTTTATCAGCATCTATACAATTTGTTCTACTATTTCCAAAACTTTTTCCACATGAAAATTCAGGAGAATTAGCAAGTTTAGTTACAAGAAGCATAGCATTTCTTTCTTGAATTTCAGTAGCAGTCTCCTTTAATCCTGAGGATTTAAATACAATAACAAACAATCCAACTAAAGCAAAAAATAAAGTAACAGCTATTAACATAAAAGCCATTTGCTGAATTTTTAACTGAGCTTTTCTATTTTTTACCATAATTTACACTTCCAATTAGCATCATTTTTTTCTTTTATTATATTAACTATTCTTTTAATTTGAACTAAATCTGAGGAGTCTTCAAAATTATTAGCTAAATTAATTAATTGCAATAAATTACTTTCTAAATTAGAATCGCATTCTTTAAGAGAGACAAACTTAGATTTGTCGTTATATAATTGGGCTAATTGTTTAACTCTTTTTATAAGTCTTCTTAATTGACATTCATAATCTTCAGAAGAAGAAAAGATTGCAGCATACATTAATGCATCTCCTTCAAAATACATAGATTTTCCTTTCTTTTCTACAACATTACGCATATAATCAACACTAACATTACAATTTCTACTTTCAAAACATATTGTTATACTCTCCTTATTGCATTTATCTAATATAAAATTTTCTTGACCCAAATCTCTTATTTCATTTTTTATATGGCTTGGAGCATTCTTAAAACAATATTCTTGAGAAGATGAGCTTAAATAAACCAAATCTGAAACTTTAAAAGGAAAACTAAATGGTTTTGAAAAAATATTAAATCTTTTACCTTCAGCTTTTTCTGAAAAAATATATTTATTTGAGAATCCAACAATCAAATCTGTCCTTCTCCATTCTCCAAATCTCTTTTGAGTTAAATTTATTTGCTGTCTTCCAAAAATTCCTTCATCTTCACATAAAGTGTATATTCTACTTTCTATAGGAATACTAAAAGAGGTTACTTTTCCTGTTTCAAAACTAGTTTCTAAAGGATTTAATAAAATACCTATTTCTTCTCCTACTTTAGCACTTTGAGTAACATCTTCTGTTTCCATAAGTTTTACTACTATAAAGATTGCTAAAAATAGAATAAAAATTCCAACGATAATTGCAAAAAGTGTTCCAAAAGATATTTCTAAGAACCCTCTTTTACTTTTCATAATAAAATTAATAAAAAACAGTTTAAATATTTATTTTGTTTTGAATAAAACATTTTTAAAAGATTATCTCTCAATTCTTACTAAAATTTCATCATATCTTTTTTTAAGAACTAATTCTATTTCTCCTTTTTTTGAATTAAAACAAAAAGGATTTTCTTCTTTTGTAATATTTTCTAAATTAATATTTTTAATTTCTAATGAATCAATTCCTTCAGAAGAACTCATAGGATAAAAGAATAAATTTTCATTCTCATTATATCCTTGTCTTAATTCATAATAAATCTCTTTTAATTCCTCATAAATATCTGGTTTTCCTTTGACTGAAGAAGAGTAATCAATTAAACAAACTTTTTCTATTTTTGAAGGAACATCATATTTAAAACTTTGAGATGCTTGAGAAGATTTCCAAATTTTGTTTATATCTGATTGAAAATTATCTACAAATTTTCCTATTGTAACTGCATTTCCCATTGATAAAAACTTAGAAATAGCATAAAAAGCAAATGAAATAAATATTACTATTAGAATTATTGAGAAGATCATTCCAAAAGGAAGTTTCATCTGCGCTTTATTATTGGAACTGCCTCTTTTCATACATAAGTAAGACAAATAAAAGTTTAAAAGTTTTATTCTTTTAAATTCCAGATTTTTCCTCCAGTTAATTCCTCAAGTTCTTTTGGTGTTAGTTTAAAAACAGAGTTTAATGTTCCTGCTGAAGTCCAAATTTCTTTTTGATTTTTTAAATTCTTGTCTATTAAGATTCTTATTTTTTCTGAATGAGCTATAGGAGCTACTCCACCTATAGGAAAACCTGTTTTTTCCTTTACAAAATTCGCATCTGCTTTTTTTATTTTCTTATTAATTACTCTTTCAACTTTTTTTATATCTACTCTATCTTTTCCACTTAAAATTACTAAAATAGGCTCTTCATCTTCTGTTTTAAAAACAATTGACTTTGCAATTTGTTCAACTCTACAGCCAATAGCTTCTGCAGCTTCAGAAGAAGTTCTAGTAACTTCTAAAAATTCTTTTATATCAAAAGAATAATTCTTATTCTCTAAAAAATTCTTTACTCTTTCTAAATTATCCATTTTATAGAAATTAAATTTGAATATCAAAAGGTCTGGCAACAATACTGCATTGATTATACATTGGACCATTTCCATATTCATCTATACATTTTATGTGATATTCTCTACTAGAATTCCAATCTGCAAAATGTTTTGTTCCTTCAATATTTGACATTAAAATTCCATCTTCAAACAAATAATTGCAATTTGTATTACTATAAGCACACTCTGCTTTTTCATTAGTTATTAATTTGAGATTATTCTCTTCATAATAAATTCTAACAACTATTGGTCCTTCTGTATCTGTTTCTATAGTATATTCTGTCTTATTTATATCAGAATTTCCTCCTAAATCTATACATTTGATATAACATTCATAATTTCCTTCTGAAATTTCTATATCTTGAGAATGATAATCAGAACTGCTACCTTCTTCATAATAAAATGGTATATAATCATCTTCTCCATATCCTCCATTTTCTTTATAACAAGATTCACTATAATAACAAGTAGATTCTCCATTATTATAACCTCCAGAAGTTTCTGCTTCTAAAGTAATAGGTATTACTCTTTCTGAATCTTCTATTTTTCCTTCAGGTTTTACTGAATCTATTTTTAATGGTTTTGTTCCAATTAAAGTAAAAACATACGATTGAGCATTTACATTTCTATCTCCCTCTGTTATTCCTGGTTGGTCTTTACATCTAAAGTAAAATTTATTCTCTTTATTACTTTTCAAATCTGTTAGAGTGGTCTTACATTCATAGCTCATCTGCGCATTCATTTCTGTTATACTCTTAGAACAAGACATATCATTTTCCATATTCTCATAATCTAAATCAATTTTGCTCCATCTACATTCTGCTGGTTCATTAACATACAAAATGAAATTCTCTAATTTAGTTTGATTATATGATATAGGCATACCATTCAATACATTTGTAGTTATTATTAAAGGAGGTGTTGTATCAGGACCTTCCTCTACACAGAATCTAAACACAAAATTTGCAATGTTCTTATTTCCATTCGCATCTTGACATCTTATATAAATATCATAAGTTCCATCATTATATATTGTTAAATTTTCTCTTTCTGCAGCTTCTTTTCCTGGAAGACTCATAGTTTGTGAATGATTATATTTGAACAAATTACTTCCTCCAAAATAATGACTCATCTCATCAAAAGATTCTTTTCTTTGATAATCCATTTTACATTGTCCTGGTTCATTTAGAGTTATTCCAAAACTTAAGGGAGTGAAAGATTCTACACATTCTGATTTTCTTGATTTTTGAATATTAACTATTTTTGCTCCACTATCAGGAGGAGATACAACATTATTTGGTTTATAATCATAACCTATTGAAAGAGCACCTTCCCATGGAGTAATTATCGGAAATTTAAGATCATTTCTATTAACCCAAGCACATACTTCTTCATCTGTTCCAGGATTTAATAATTCACATGATTGTCCTAAACTTTTACATTGATATTCTGAACAAGGAAAAATTTCATTATTACATTTCTCACAATGTTCTCCTCCTGTTGGAGCCTGCCATAATCCACATGTGAAAGTGACTTTTCTTGTTGATTCATTTTTGTATAACAAAGCAAAAACAATAATTCCCACTGCAATTCCTGTGAATAGACCTGATGTCTTTGGACCCATTCCTAAGAATCCTTTATCCCATATTAAAGAAGTGCTTGTTCCTGCGAAAGTTCCAATTCCTGCGGCGAGAGACAAAGCATCAACTTTATTTTCTTCCATTCCTGTAAGGCCAAGAAGCATCTTTGAACCTCCCCATACCAACATTCCATATAAAGCAGATGAAGTAAGACCCTTCATAAAATTTGATTTTAAAAATTCTGTTCTAAAAAAAGGAAGTTCCCAACCCTTTTTGTTAATATTATCAACATTAATAGGTTTACTAGGAAGATTAGCAGCACCATTATACGGACCAGGTACATAGTCTTGAAGAGCATCAACACTTCTTAATGAATAAGAAATTCCAAGAGTTCCAACAAATAAAATTAATATTTGGAGTAATGATAACACTCTTTTTTTATTCATTAAAAATTAAAGAATTCAGGTTTTATAAATATTTCATAACTTTTACTCTTATTAAATTTATTATACTTTACTCAATAATTAAAAGTCTAGTTTTTAATATTTCTTCCCACTTTCCATCTCTATCAATATCTCCAATAAGAGTATTTTCATACTCTCCTAAAAGTACATTATAAGGTATATCAAATGTATATCTTATGGGCTTAGGATCTCCTGGAATATATATTTTATTTAATCTTTCTTCTTCATATTCATTTATTACATATTCTCCAGAATCTAAATGCGTACAGCGTATTGCTAAAGGAATATTTATTCTACTACTATTCAAAATCTTACCGAAATATACATAATTTTGCATAGCTTCTCCTGGATGAAATATTTTTGTAATTTTATTTTCTTTTCTTGTATGAAATAAAGAAGGATCCTCAATAGCATTACTTCTATAATTTCTATTAGAATAATTTTCATCTTTATAGATATTAATCTCATCTTTTCCTGCTTTAGCTATATCCATTCTGTCATCATAATCTCCTTTATAGAATAATACTTTTCCTAATGCTCTAACTAAAGGATCTCTATTCTCAGACATAACTAAACCTGCTCCTCTAGTATATCCTCCTTCAGTAGCACATCCACTATTAATTCCTCCTATTGCTAAAGGAATTCCTAATACTATAGGTGCTAAGATATTTGATAACTTTTTTCCCATAGTTTTGGTTATATTCTAGAATTTATAAATCTTTCTATTGTAGTTACTAGCTAGTGATTATTCCTTATCAGATACAGTAAAATTCATTTCTGAAGAACTGTCTATTCCAAGATAATTTTTACTAGAACCACAATCACCTAACAAAGTACAAATTTCAAAATTTTTCTCTTTCCAATAATCCTTTAAACAATATTCATTATTTATTTTTTCATGTCCAAGAAAATCTTTTTCGTATTCAACTGTACATAAAACACTTCCTAGTTCACATATTGATTCTCCTTCTGTTTCTTCTTTCCAGAAATTAAGACCTGGAGAATAGAGAGGAACACAAGAAGCTTCTTGTTTACCTTTTCCATTAGAACTACTTTTACTTACTAATTTTCCAGCATTATCAAGTACAAATCTACCATCATTATCTTCTAAAATACTTACTCCTTCAATCCACTGACAATCTCTTAAGTCACTATTTTCGCAATCTTTTTTATTATCCTGTGAAACACATTCTTGCCATTTATTTACTCTGCAAGAAGCTACTCTAAATCCTTCTACATCTGATTCTACACAAATCTCTTGTCTAAAATCAGCACAGGGTTCTATAGTTACTTCTCCATTATAACAAACCATTCTAAAATATCTGCTTCCAGGAAGATTTTCATCAGAACCTTCACTATTTGCGCACCAGGTTTCTCCATGAGAATATTCTTCTCCATTAAATTCACATCCTAAATCTTTACAGATATAATTTCCATAACTAGGTTTAGTAGTTTCTCCTCTTTTGTATTCTCTACAAGTACTTCCAAGAATATAATCACAATTTCCACAGGTTCTTGAATTAGAAGAGCTAAGAGTACAGCTTTCTGATTTTGTTTTTATTTTTGTCCAATATTCTTTATCATTTATTTTACTAGCATCATATATATTTGCAAGATTACCACAAGAATCAAGAAAATAAACTTCATCTTTTCCTTCAACACAAGTTGTTTTCTGTGTTGGGCCACAATTAGTTCCTAAAATTTCAGCAGAACATAAATATCCAATATGAAAGGAAATATCAGAATTTGAGGATTCCATTTCTTTGCACTCTTTTTGAGTTGTTAGAATACAAGTCTTTTCATAATCTTTCTCAAATACACATGCTCCTTTAACACTCGATGTCGCACTCGCAATACATTCTAATTCATTTGAAAGATCTGTTCTGAAATTTGTTTCTAAACCATAGATAGAAGATAATCTTTTACATCTAGTTTGTGTGACAAATGCTGCTTGTTCTCCTATTAAACAACAACCAAATTCACATTGAGGAATATCACACTCTGCATTCTCCGACCAATATCCTCCAGAATCTTTACACACTTTCTGAGGAGTGTTCTTCATACAACTTCCTTCTTGACTATCATAGCAACATCCTTTTTTACAATATGATGTTGCTTCGCAAGAGGTAGGAGCTGCTTTTAATCCATCTGAAATATCACATTCATTTTCAGGAGCATTTTGACACCATGCTCCATCAATAGTTTTTTCACAACAATAATAAATTTCTCCTGCTGCATAAAGATTATTAATTAAAAAAATTCCAATTAAAAAAATTCCAAAAATGATTAGTATCAATTTATTTTTCATTTTAATATCCTGGAGGCCAAGCCATACTTCTTGATGCGAACTGGAATTTGTCTTTTGTATTCCTATCTGTTAAAATGTAAATCGTTGTTCCATCAGATTGTTTTATTTTCTCAACTTTTAAATCAGGATAATAATTCATATAAAGAGTTGTTTCAGAATCTCCATATACTGTTTCCATATTAATTATACTCTCAGCAATACTTACTAATTCATAAATATTATTATTCAAAAATATTCTAATTGAATCGTATCTCTTTGTATCTTCTTTAGTTAAAGTTAATGAAGCATTAATCGTAATTATCACTCTTTTTGGAAGTAATTCAACTTCTACTTCATTATTTTTTAAAATAAATTCATAACCTTTTTTCTCAAAACTTTTCTTTAAATTCTCTAAACAAGAATAAATCTCATTTTTAATTCCATTTTTTAATTCTTCTTCAACATGTTTTTTTAACAATGCCTGTTGAACAACACATTTCTCATAATAATTTCTATTATAACACAAATATTCAATCTTTGAATTTTTATAAAGAAAATAATGTTCTGGTTCTAAACTTCCTCCTTGTAAAGATAAATCTTTAATTTTTTCATTAACCATATCTTCCATACATTCTTGCATAAAGATACTTGGATTTTCTTCAGCAAATCCAAATCTAACTTTAATTTCTGGATAAAAAGAATATAATAAAATACCAGCAACTACAATCATAATAGCAATAATAATAAATATAGTTGTTTGTGCCCGAATTGATCTCCTATATGTTGGAAAGATATCTATTATCAAATCTTTATTAACGCTTTTTTCTTTTTTATTATCATCTCCTTTCATATTCTCTTATAAGTATTTTCTCTTTATAAATTTATTTTATATGTTATAATTTATTATTATAAATTTATAAATTCTTAATCATAATTCTTCTGGTTTAACAATAATTGCACATAATGAATTTGTATTTCCAAATACATCTTCACATTTTACATAATATGTTTTTTGAGGATTCCATTCTACAGAATGGAATATACTAAATCCTACTTCCATATCTGTTCCATTTTTAATATTAAACATACAATTATGATAATTAATGTAATAACATTTTGCTGGTTCAAGAGTAACTAATTCTAAACTGCTTCCTTCTCTATAAGCTCTTGTTATTATAGGTGAGGAGTCATCTATTTTTATAGTTATTATTGCATTCTCTATATCTATATTATCTACAACATCTACACATTTTATAGGAATAGTATAAGTTCCATTCATTAAACCCATATTACTTTGTTTATGAGAGTTAGAACCTGTTTGTTCTAAAAGTATCCAATTTCCTCCCCATTCATAATAACAATTAGATTTTCCATTTTCAACTCCTCCAGAAGTTTCAACTTCAAGATCAAGAGAGATCGGACAAAAACCAACCTTTAGAGTTTTTCCTGATTCTATATACTCATCTTCAAATTTGAAATTTATAGAATCTATATTAAGTTCTTTATCTGTTACATATAGAGTATAAACAAAATCTTCAACATTTACATTTCTTTCTCCATATTTTACTATATCTTCTTCTGTTTGGACCCAAGGTTTATCTTTACACTTAAAATAAAATTTATTTTCACCTGGATTTAAATTTTCTAATATTGAACTACATCTCCATCCAGAAGCCCCATAATTTCCTAAATCTGTTTCACATTCCATAGAATATCTCATATCTTCATAAGCTACATTTGGCTCAGTATCATATCTACATTCTGCTGGCTCATTAACTTCCATACTAAAACTAATTTCTTTAGTTCCATCTTTTAATTTAGCTCCATTTTCAGGATTTGTAAAAGTTAACAAATGATTTACAGCAGTTTTATCTTTTCCTTCCTCAACACAGAAATTTACTACATAAGGATCTAAATTAAAGTTTCCATGATGATCTTTACAAGTTACATACATATTAATATTTCCAAATAATTCTTTTAAATCTCCTGTAACTCCATAAACTTCTAGACTATCTAAACTTGGCATAGCAAAATTAAATGTATGAATCTCTGAATAGATATTATTTTCAAAAGGAAAGTCTCCTAAATTTTCATAAGTCTCTCTAAGTTCAAAATCATATCTACATTGTGCAGGCTCATCTGTTTTTAGTGTAAATATTACATTAGTCCATTCTTCTATACAATCTCCATCATTTTCTCTTATCTCAACTATTTTAACTCCTTCATTCTGAAATTTATGTTCTTTAGTTAATATTTCTCCAGGAGAGATTATAGGAGGATTTGATTCAGAAGAATCACTTATACAAATTGGATTCTCAGTGTTTTTATTTAATAATATGCAAGATTGTCCAAGAGAGCTACATCTATATTCTGAACAAGGTTTTGTAGGATCCTCATTACAAAGATCACAATTATTTCCTCCTGTTGGAGCTTCCCAAGGTAAACATTTGAAAGTGATTATTTTTGTTTTAGTTTTACCCCATCCAGTAAAAATAACCCAAGCTACTATAAAAAGAGAAATTCCTATTCCCCATCCAGCTGTTGCTCCACTAATTTGACCTGCAAGATAGAGGCCTGCAAAAGCACCTGCTGTTCCAGATGCTAAAGCTAAAACTGTTGCTGCTTCTCCTGAGATTCCATATTCTTTTATATACCAATTTGCAGCTATCATTCCAATAGAAGCACCTATTGCAGCTGATCCAACTGCTCCTAAAGTTGTTGCCATAGATGTTTCTCCTATAGATATCGATGTTAACGTCTTAGTAACTCCAATCTTTCCTGCTACTCCTGTAGCTGCATGAGAGCCATAAATCCAAGATGCTAAACTTATCAAACCTCCAGTTGTTCCACTAATTTTTCCTAAAAGATTTATTGCATTATTAGAATAAGTTCCTATTTCTCCAAAAGAGTTTAAACTTGTTCCTGCAAGATAATTTAATATAACTTCAATATTCTGAGGTTCTGCATATTGCCCTTCTACAGGTGTAGCATATTTAACATAATCACTTACTTTTGGATTAATTCCTTCCACAAGAGGAAGCCTAACTACATTTTCTGTTCCCTCACCTATATAATTAACATAAGTTCCGCAGTCTCCTAATGAAATACAAAAATCATTCATTTTTTCTGTAAATTCTTTTGTTCTACAATCACAATTTTTCTTACACTTCGAACTTCCTTTCCAATCTTTTTGATAAACTACAGTACAATTCATACTTGCTATTCCACAGATATTATCATTTTCATTTCCTATTGAATAATCTGATATATTAAATCCTCTTGGATATTTTGGAACACAAACATCAAATTTGAAATATTTATCCACATCTACATTTTTTATAGTACACAAATTATTTTCATTGCATCTTTCTTCCATATTTTCTTCTTCATTATAACTAATACAAGCCATTGCTTCATTGATAACACATTCTGCAATACTGAAAGTTTTTCCATCTTCTTCAATATCATACTGAGTGCATATTTCTCCTCTATAATCTGCACATCCATCAGATATTATTTCTCCATTATCACATCTATATTTCCAATGCCTACTTCCTACTGTATCTTTTCCATCTCCAATATATCCATCATAAGCACACCAACTCTCTCCATTTTCTCTTACTGTTCCATCCTCCTCAACACACTTTAAACTTTTACAAACAAAATTTCCATCTATAACAGAAGTTTCCGCACCTCTTGTTTCAGAACAAATGCTACTCAATGCTCTATTACAGTTTCCACAAGTTCTAGAATTAATATTGGATTCTCCTGCACCACAAGAATTCTCTTTTGATAAAATTCTTCCATTATTCCAAGAAAAATCTTTATCAGCATCATAAATATTCTCTCTATTTCCACAAGAATCAAACCAATAAATCTCATCTTTTCCTTCAAAGCAGTTTATATAAACTTGTTTAGTACAATTATATTCTGATAATTCTTGATGAGAACATAAATATCCAGAATAAAATTCTCCTCCATTTGATAAACATTCTTTTTCTGTTTCTCTACCACATCTTCCTTTTAAAATACAAGCCCCTTCCTTTTGACTAGCCATAAATGAGATACATTCTGGTTCTGTCATAGAACTCCACTCTTTTTCAAAACCTCTTCTAGAAGATAATAATTCACATCTTTCTTCAGTAACAAATTCAGCTTCTTTTCCTAAAACACAACAACCTTTTTGACATTTTGCAATATCACAATTTTTGGAATTTTCATAAAATTCTCCTTCTTTACATTTTGTAACTATAGAATTAGGAGTGCATAAACCTTCTTCAGGATCTACACAACATCCCCTTTTACAATCAGCAGTATTAGCACAAGGAGTTGGTAAAGGAGTAACAGCACAAAGTTCAGGAGTGACTGAAGCAATATTTTGACACAAAGAACCATCTTTCATTTCAGGGCAGCAATTCCAAACTATATTTGAGTTTTCCTCAGCAGATACAACTCCTAAAGAACTAATAAAAAAACTATTGGATATGGGAAAATTTATCAATAATAAAATCTGTAAAGTTATTATTAGTAATACAATTTTGATATTTTTTCTTTTTTTCATTTTAAATTCCAGGAGGTATTACACAACTTCTTACAGCGAAAAAAAACCTTTCTTTAGTATTTCTATGTTCTACCTTATAAATTATTTCTAAATCTGAAGTGGCTATTTTTTCTATTTTAAATTCTGGATGTAGATAAGTATAACCAGAGATATCAAAATTACAATATTTTGCTTCTTGACTTATAATCTCCTGAACGACTATTGCAATATCATAAAACTTTGAGGGATATATAATTCTAAAATTTTCTTTTCTCTCTGTTTCTTTAGATTTATTAAAGACAACTTTAGCTTCTATATCTATAATCACCTTTCCTTCTCCTAATTCAACTTTAAATCCATGATATTCTGAATACACTTTATATTTTTCCTCTTTTAAACTATCAACTAAACTAAAAAAACATTCTTCTACTGTTTCAGCTGTTTCATTATGTATTTCATCTTCTAGATGAGATATTAATAATGGTTCATGATTTATACAAGGTTTGTAATTATTAAAATTATAACATAGATAAGAGATGTTTCTAAAGAAATTCTCATCTATAAAACTAAAATTCTTATAAAATGTTGGTTTTGCGTAGCCTCCTTGTTCTGAGATTAATTTAATACTTTCTCTGACTTTATTATCTAAACATGATTCTAGAAAAATATTAGGATTTATTTCCTCTCCTCCTAATCCAGGTATAGAAGGTTTTACCTCTCTTAGAATTAATATTAATCCAATTCCCACTACTAACAATATAGCTATAATTATAAAAATACTAATCTGTGCTTTAGAGTTCATTTTAGCATCCATAAATTTACTCCTGATTTTTTTATTCTCTCAATTTTATTTTTAATTACTAACTCTAATAAATATTTATCTGCAGTATTCCAGGAGACTTTTAAGAAATTAGCAATTTCAGAAGAAGTTACAATTTTGCTTTTTTTCATAAAATTTAATATTTTATCTTCATTATGTAATTTCATATGTTATCTAGCAAGTTATCTAATATTTTAATTCATATGTTATCTAGCACCTAATTTCATATGTTATCTAGCAAGTTATTTAATCTTAGATAACTTAATATGATTAATAGGTTAGAACATATATAAATGTTTTGTAAATATAAATAGAATATCCTTTCAGAATATCTTTTCAGTCTTCTGTCTCAACTCTTGGAGCTAAAACAAAACTTAATTCAATATCTCCTGAGTTTAAATCCATCTTTAATGGATGATCCTCTGAGAAGTTAAGTAACACTTTATCAGATAATTTTGCTCCTTTAAGAAATTTTGATAAATATTCTAAACTGTATCTTGATTTACAATTTTCTGCTTCTATTTTTGCTTCATCTCCTGTAAATTCAGCTCTTGCAGAATTTATTCCTTTAGCTTCTATTATAAATCTTCCATCTTCAATTATAAAAGAGCAAGCATCAGAAACAACACTACAATCTTCTATTGAATCAATAAAATCTATAGAACTTAATTCAACTTTTGAACTAAAGTCCATATTTGAAACTTTTGAACTAAAATCTATGTCTTCACTTTCAATATCTATTAGGTTTAGATTAAAATTTCTTCTTATTCTATCTTGAATCTGAATCTGTAAACTTCCATCTGTTTTCTCTAAAACTAGATTACTTCCTGCTCCACATCTTTTTAAAATTCTTTTAAAATCTTCAAGATTTATTCCCAAAATTTGCTTATCTGTTTCAAATTGAGAAAAAGCTCTTCTTAAAATTTTAAATCCTACCATAGATACATTTGCAGGATCCATAGCACTTATACTTATTCCAGTATCATCTATTTTAATTCTTACTTCCATAATTAATTCTGAGATAATATCTATAATCTTGGATAGAACAGTAGGATTTTCTAATTTTACTAACATTTTCTTAAAAGAGTAGTCTTTCTTTTAAATATTATTGTTCTAATAGATAAGTTAATTATATAAATTCTTTTGATTGTTTTTAATAGATTCTTATAAAAGAATAAAAAATTTAAATGAACTCAGAGGATTTGTCTTACAAAGAGAAAAGAATAAGGGGAATTATACAATTATATTACTCTAGACCTGAAATCTCAAAAGTTATATTTGAGTTTTCAAAGAATAGAGAAGTAATTCCACGTTATTTTGAAGGATTTGGAAAACGTCCTGATTCAATCCAATATCAAAATGATATTTTTGAATTAGTAAGAAAAGGAGCTACTTCCTTTCATTGTTCAGAGGAGATTTGGAGAGATCCTTTAGAAATACAAACAGGCATGAATGAAGAACAACTTAATGAATTAAGAGTTGGATGGGATCTCCTAATAGATATAGATAGTAGATATATAGATTATAGCAAAATTCTAGCAGAACTTATAATCCAACTTTTAAAATTTCATGGAATAGAAAATATAGGAATAAAATTTTCTGGTTCAAAAGGTTTTCACATAATAATTCCTTGGAAAGCATTTCCTAAAGAAATTAATGGAATTAAAACTTCAGATAAATTTCCAGAATGGCCAAGAATAATTACTAAGTATATAATGGAGAAAACTAAAGAAAAATTAATAGAAAAAATAAGCGATATTGAAAAACCAAACAAATATGTAAAAGATTTTAGAGCTCCTAAAGAAGTTATGCCTGATCTTATTCTAGTTTCTCCAAGGCATTTGTTTAGAATGCCCTATTCTCTTCATGAAAAGACTGCATTATCAAGTATAGTATTAAATCCAGATTCAGAATCAATTAAACGTTTTGAACTAAAAGATGCTGATCCTATGAAACTTTCTGAGAGTTCAATAAGAAATTTTATTCCTAATGCAAATGAAGAAGAAGCTTCTGAACTTTTAATACAAGCTCTTGATTGGTATAATGAGAAAAATCCAGAGGAAGAAAAGAAATATGAATTTAAAAATACAGAACCAATAAAGATTAATAATCTTTCAGATAAAAATTTTCCTTTATGTATCAAAAGAATTCTTGAAGGATTAGAAGATGGAAAAAAAAGAGCTTTATTTGTGTTGATAAATTTATTTCGCTCAATAGATATGGATAAGAATGATATAGAAAAGAGAATTGAAGAGTGGAATAAGAAGAATAAACCTCCATTAAAAAGAGGTTATATTCAATCACAATTATCTTGGGCATATAAAAGAAAACCATTAATGCCTCCAAATTGTGGAGAATTTTATCAAGGATTAGGAGTATGTAAACCAGATGATTTCTGTAAATTAATAAAGAATCCAATTAATTATATTATAAAAAAAAGTTTTTTAGAAAATAAGAAATCTAGAAAATATAAGAAAAAAGATTAATTCAAAAATATTTATAAACAACAATTGACTAATTCTCATATGAAAAGAGTGCTTTTATTTAGTATTTTGATACTTTCAGTTTTTTTCTCTATAATAGCTTATGGAGTATCAGCTGAATATTCAGAGGATGAATCAAAAATAAATAAGGCATATACTTGTTTAAGAGATAAAATTGATACTAGTTGTTCTTCTTCTTTAGAAGATAATATTTTTGTTTTGTTAGCTATTGAAAAATGTAAAGATGAAGTAATCGAAAAATCAAGAGATAGAACTTGTTGGCCTTCATCAGCGTGTGATGTAAAGACAACTGCCCAAGCTGTTTTAGCTTTGGAAAATATTGGAGAAGATACTACTAAAGCTGAAGAATGGCTTTTATCTCAAATTAAAACTCCTACAGATTTAAAATGGTATTTAGAAATTGAAAGTAATGAAGCTACAAAATGTAATATAGAATATGCAGGTAAAACTTATCCTATAATTATAAGTGGAGATAGAAAAATTAATACTAACGCAGGATCCTGTTTGTCTTTATCAGAAGGAGGATGGTGGCTTGAAATTTCTAAAAATTGTTATGATAATGAATTTAAGATATCTTGTGATAAAGGATTTTTAACTACATTATTATTTAAAGAAGAGTCTTCTTCAACTATTCATGTTATGGAAGAGACACATTCATCTTCTGCAAATGGAGCAACTGTAGAAAAGATTAATTCATTATGTTTTACAAAAAGTGGTTCTTGTTACTATGAAGGAAGTTTATGGGCTACTTTAATTTTAGGTTATTTAGGTTATGATATTTCTCCTTATATTCCTTATTTAACTGTAATGAAAGATAAAAACGATAAATATATCCCAGAATCTTTTTTATATCTTATAACTGGTTCTTTTGATTTTAGAAATGAATTATTATCTAAACAAATAAATAATAAATATTGGGAAAAATCAGGAGATAGATTTTATGATACTGCTCTTGCTTTATTTCCTCTTTATCATGAAGAAGTCCAGGAAAAAGACAATGCAAAGGATTGGCTTCTAAGTGTTCAAGGAAATGATGGATGCTGGAATAATGGAAATATCAAAGATACTGCATTTTTACTTTATTCAGTATGGCCCTCTTATTTTATCCCAGATATTGAAGATGAATATGAATGTGAAACAGATGACCAATGTGAATCTGGTTATGAATGTATTGGAGGTATGTGTGTTGAAATCGGTGGAGAACTTTCTTGTGATATAAATCATTTAGAATTATGTAATGAAACTGAATGTGAAGATATAGGGAAATATTGGTACAATGAAGTTTGCAATGAATATGAATGTGAAATAGATGACCAATGTGAATCTGGTTATGAATGTATTAATGGAACTTGTATAGCTATAGAAGAGATTATTGAAGAGGGAGAACCTTATTGGAAGAATAGTTATGGATATGATATAGATGGTGATGGAGAATTAGAAGAAATAGAAACATTATTTTTAAATTTAGGATCAACTACCATTAATGCTTTTTTATCTAATTCCAATATAAGCACAGATGAATCTGTTTATATTAGCATATATGAAAATAAAAAATTTGCTTTTGATAATGGAATAAGAACTTTAACAGGAACTGTAAACTCAGAAGGAAATATAAATCTTCCTTGGGAAATAGATCAATCAGATATAAATAAGATAGATGATTTTAATAATCCTATTTATTTTTTAGTAAATGATGATAGTTCTCTGAGAAGTAAGAATAATATTAATATAGAAATATTAAACTGTGTTGGAATATATGATTGTGAAGATTATTTGTTTGAAGGATTATGTACTATAGATCCTTGTGATATTGGAAGTTGTTATTGGTATAATGGATTTTGTAATGCAGAAGAAGAATCCTCTTGTAGTATTGATAATTTAGATTTGTGTAATAAAACTAATTGTGCAGATGTTGGAGGATATTGGTACAATGAAGTTTGCAATGAATATGAATGTGAAACAGACAATCAATGTGATCCTGGATATGAATGTATTGGTGGAACTTGTTTTGAAATCGGTGGAGAACTTTCTTGTGATATAAATCATTTAGAATTATGTGATGAAACTAATTGTGAAGATGTTGGAGGATATTGGTATGATGAAAGTTGTAATGAATATGAATGTGAAACAGATGGACAATGTAATTTTGGATATGAATGTTCTCATGGAACTTGTGTTTTAATCGGAGAAGATAAAAAAGATTGTGAAGATGAGGGCTATTATTGTATGTCAGAGATATTCTGTGGAGGAAGAATTCTTGGAAATTATGAATGTGATGTTGGAATAGATATATGTTGTAGTATTCCTAAATCTAATACTTGTTTTGAACAGGGAGGAGAAATTTGTTTGTCTAGTGAAACATGTACAGGAAATAGTGTTGGAGCAGAGGATTTAGATTATGGAGAGATTTGTTGTGTAAATGGATATTGTAAGGATAGTACAGAAGAAGAAATTATAAAATCACAATGTGAAGAATTTGGTGGTACTTGTAGATATTATGGATGTGAGGAAGATGAAGAGGAATCTGTTTATGAATGTGAAGGAGATGATACTTGCTGTATGGAAGAAAAGGAAAAGGAGGGAGGTTCTTATCTATGGATTTATATATTAGGAATTTTGATAATTCTTGCAATTTTAGCAATAATATTTAGAAATAAATTAAAACCATATTATTTAAGAATAATGTCTAAATTTGGTAAAGGAAAGAGGAAAGGACCTCCAGGAATTTTTCCTTCTAATCCTAATATAAGAAGACCTATTCCTAGAAGAATTCTTCCTCCTAGAAGACCTTTAAGACATCCTCCAACTAGGCATACTCCAACTAGGCATACTCCTATAAGGCCTTCTTCTTCTAAAAATAAAAATGAAGTAGACGATGTTCTTAAAAAATTAAAGGAAATGGGAGAATAGTTTTTTTACACTATTTTTCTTTATAAGTTCTCTTGAATATCTTATTATAATATCCTCCCAATAAAAATCCAGTTAAAGCTCCTATTCCTCCTCCTATTAAAGAGTAAGTAACATTTTGAATATCTTGAGAGTTTAGAAGTATCTGTTCAGTAGGAAATAATTCAGAAACAGATTTTCCTATTCTACTTCCAGTAAATAAACCTATCATAGAAATTGGAATTCCAGAATAAAGAATCTTTCCATTATTCCATAAAGATTTTCCAAATTTTTTAGATTTATCTATGACCTTATCTTCTAATATATTCTTATTATTCATGATTTTTTATCATAGATTGAGTTTAAAAAGATTTGCATATTTAGAATTAATTCTTATAAATATGAATTTTAATAGAATTCTATTCTTCTTTTTTAGAATCTTTATCTGAAATCTCTTTTAATTTCTTCTGCATCTTTACTCTTTCTAATTGGAAAATTCTTGCCATTTCATCATATCCGTGAAGTCTTCTTGTAAGTTCATTAAGAATCTCATTCCAGCTATTATTATTTAATGAAATAAACTCAGGAGATATTATATCCACATAAGAAGGCATATACTTAAAAGTTATCAAAATTAAACTCATTATATCCTCTACTTCAATTTCAATTTCAGCAAAACTAGTATAAAAATCTCCATTTTCTTTTAGAAGTTTAGGTTCATTTATTTTTGATCTCTTAACATTTACTTTATTCTCTTTATCAATCTCTTTTATTAAATTATCTAATGTTTCTCTTAGATGCTCAGGAGGCTTTCCAATAATCTCTAATATTATTTCTGCATTTATATTCTTTGTATCTTCATTCAAATTCATTTTTATTTACTCTTACTCTTCTTTTAATAAACAAAAATCCTAATAATAAGCAAAATGTGAAAAGTCCATATACTACTAAATTAGGATTTTCTTTATTCTTATCTTTTAAACTTTCAATATTTAAATTTATTGGATTTAAGTTGATACTCTCAATTTTATTCTTTTCTGATTCTGTTCTTTTGATATTCTTAAGATTTTCTTCATATTTTATATTTTGAGAATTATCTTCTTCAGATTTTTCTTTATTCTCATCCTCTTTCTCAATGTTTTCTTCTATATTCTCATCCTCTTCTATATCTTCATCTTCTTTTTGCTTTTCTTGTTCTATCTCTTTATCTGAGGAATTATTTTCTTCAATGCAGGCACCTTCATTTTTCATATTTTCTAAAGTTATAGAACCAATTCCAGAAACCTCTATTAATTCATCAACAGATTCAAAATTTTTATATTCTCTATAATCTATTATTGCTTGAGCTTTTATAGGACCAATTCCAGTAAATTCCTGAAGTTCTTCTATTGAAGCAGAATTAATATTAATTTGACCTTCTTCACAGATAGAAAGACATAAAGGAATTGTTAAGATAAATACAAATATAATCTTTATAAGAACTAATCTATTCATAAAAAGATAAAGAAAAGATTTCTTTTAAGTTTTATTGCTTTTTTATTTATACTTTTTTTCAAAATCAATATATTCTATATTAAACTTTCTTCCTTGTTTAATTGCTTTTGCAATTAAAACTCTTTGAAATATTTTATTCTCTAACAACCATCTACATTTTTCTCTTTCCAATTTATCAAGCCAACCATTTTTTTTTACCTCAACACCAATTATCTCATAATTTTTTATACTCTTTCTTCTAAAACATAAAAAATCTGGAAATCCTGTTCCAATTGAAAGAACTCTAAGATAAGGATTATATCTTCTTTTAGCAGGAGCAAGTTTATTTTTTTCTAGATCAATATTATTTAACCATCTATCTACAATCCATTTTTGGGCCTCCAAATCAGCTCTTACTTTTAATTCGAATCTTGCACCAGCTGCTCTACTTTTTTTTCCACGTATAGAATTAGATTTCTCTTTTTTACTCTTTTTCATACAATATAAAATTTATCTTTGTTTATAAGTTTTAAGATTTGTTTATTATTCCTCTTTTGAAATAATATTTATATTAGAAAGAAAATTATAAATCTCTTGCTTGTAAAGTTCTTCTACCATTTAATCTTGCTCTTTTAATGGCTTGCTCTAAAATGTCTTCAACTTTTCTTTCAAGAGCAGTTCCGATTTCTTCAGCAACACTTGATACAGAATTTTCTTTGTCAAGTTCTTTTACTACTTTTTTTATATTTGATTTTATAATCAAGGACATTTTATTCTAAACCAAGATCACTTTTTATATTTTTAATTGCTTTAATAGATATATCAAAAAATTCATCGAGAGTTAATCCAGTTTTTTCTATTTCTTTTATTATATTCCTATTACAATTAGCAGCAAAGTTTTTATCCTTAAACTTTTTTTTTAATCCTTTAATTTCCATATCTGAAATCTTTTTTCCTCTCATTAAAGCATAAGCATAAATAATTCCAGTCATAGTCTCTGCTGAAGCAAGTGCATACTCTACTTTTTTTGTTCTCTCTTTATTCTTAAATTTTGGAATAATATCATATCCATAACAATGAGATTGAATTATCTGAATAAAATTATCATCAAATCCATTTAATCTTAAAATTTCTTCTGCTTTTACACAATGGTTTTCAACATTATTCTTTGTAAACGACCAGTCAATATCATGTAACAATCCAAGCATTCCCCAATATTCAATATCTTCTCCAAATTTTTCAGCAAGAGCTTCCATAATTGCTTCACTCTCTAAATAATGATACATATCTGTTTTTTCTTGAGGCATACTCTTAAGAAGTTTAAGTGCTTGTTCTTTTGAGATTGGTAATGTCATTTTATCAAATTAAGTAATTTAATTATTTCTTCTTTTCCTATTAGTATTAAACTTGCCAATCTTGGTCCCTTTTTCTTATTAATTAGAGTTTTATAAGCAGCGTCAAAGAAATCTGTATTCTTAATTCCAACTTTTTCACAGATATTATAAAATTCATTAAAAAGTTCTTTTTCTGTATAATTCTTTTTTTCAAGAGATTTCTTTAATTCTTTTAATGCTTCTTTCTGTTTTCTATTAATCTTAGCTTTAAATTCTTTAGCAATTGTAAATTTCATATCATCTTCTGCATATTTATCAAGCCAGTTCTTAACTTTTTCTGCTCTTTCTCTTGATTCTTTATTAAGCTGTTTTTGTTTCTTTAGCTGTACATAGGTTATTAAATGCCTAAAACCAATTCTTTCTGGCTTCTTCTCAGAAATATTTATTTTAGACATCTCATAGATTCTCTTTTCCTGGATATTTGCTTTCTTTTCATAATATTTTTTTTCTAAAGAATCAAAATCTTCATATATCTTTATTACATCATTATCAAAGCTTATTTGAAAACTTTTATTAGGACGTGTTCCTGCAAATAAATATCTTAAAACATCAGGTTCATATATCTCTTCTACTTCATCTAATGTTATTACATTTCCTTTTGAACTTGAAAATGCTCCGCCACCCTTTATCTTTACCCACTCATAAAATTGATATACTGGAGGATCATAATTATAAATCTCTTTAACAATCTGCTTTCCAGTGTCAAAAGAACCTCCTGCTGCACTATGATCTATTCCTCCAGGCTCAAAATCGATTTTTTCATAAATCCACTTCATAGGCCAATCTACTCTCCAATTAAGTTTAACATTACAAGTTTTTCTAAAATCTATTTCATTTTTAAATCCACATCCAATACATTCATATTTTATTTTATAGTCTTTAATATTAAGAATTTTTGTAGAATCTTTTTTACATTTTTCACAATAAACCTTTAAAGGAATCCAGTTTTCTTCAAGAGGTTCTTTTCTGTATTTATTTAGAATATTGATTATATCCTGTCTTCTTTCTATTGCTATCTTAATTAGTTTAGAATATTCTCCTTTTGAATATCTAAGATACTGTCGAATAAATTCTGGAGAGATATCTACTTTTTTTAAAGAACTTTCAAACTTCTTCTCAAAATATTCTGCATAACTTTTATCTTTTCCAAAGGGAGAAGGAACTTCAGATAAAGAATTTCCAATATACTTTTCATAATCTTTATTTATTCCTTCAGGCACTTTTCTAAATCTGTCATAATCATCCCATGTGTATATAAATCTGACTTTTTTCCCTTTATCTTTTAAGGCTCGAACTACAAGATCTGTTGTGATAACCTCTCTAAAATTTCCAATATGTACAGTTCCAGAAGGAGTAACAGCAGAAGCACAAACATATTGTTCTTTATCTCCTTTTTCTTTTATTATTCTATCTGCAATCTGATCTGCCCAAAAAAACTTTTCTACCATTTCTAAAAAAAGAAAATTTATTTTATATATTTAATCTTTTAAAGAATTAAACATTATTTATATTCTATTTGATTTTATATATAAATACTTTTAAATTAGTCTTATTAATAATAGAATAAGATGAAATGTAAATATTGGAAAATTTGTGAATTATATGATAAAGATAATCTAGTTTGTAATAAATATAGAGGATTTTACTATGATATGGATTCTCCTGCTGGTTGTTATAGAACGATGATGGAAAAAGAAGAGAATATAAAAGAAAAGAAATTAGAAAGAAAATTGAGAAAATAAAATATTCTCAGCATTAGATTTTTAAATTAAAAAATCTATTTATAATTATAAAATGTTAAAAAGAGTTGAATTTTTATTTATACTTTTGATAGTTTTCTTTTTTGTTTCTGAACTCTCTATGGAATATCCCTATTTAAAAGATTATTCAGATTATTCAAGAAATTCTCTAGTCGAAAAGAAAATAGAACATATTGAGCCTCCTCCTCAATATTATTTTTCAGATTCTTTCAGATTTTTCTTATTTTTTAAGATTAGAGAATATTTAGGCCCTTTTTTTAAATTCTAATTTAAGACTCTATTTTTTAACAGTTTTAATCTTTTTATCTAATTCTTCATTTAACAATTTATCAGCAATTTGTTGATATTTATTCCATCTACTTACATGTTTGTAATTTATATTATGAAATCTCTTTTCAAGTTCTTTAACTTTTGAGAAAAGAAAAATCATCTTTTCATCTTTAACTCTATATTCTCCTTTGACCTGTTTTACTACTAACTCAGAATCAAGATAACAGATTATCTCTTTATTTCTAAATTCTAAAGCTAATTCAAGAGTTTTTATTAAAGCTTTATATTCTGCAACATTATTTGTAGTCTCTCCTATGAACTCTTTATATTCTTTTAAAATTTTATCCTCTTCTCTTATTATTAATCCTATTGCAGCAGGACCTGGATTTCCTCTTGCTCCTCCATCTGAATTTGTTTGAATCATAAAAATAAAAAGAAGAAAGAGTTAAATAATTAATGGATAATTAAAAAGTAGAGACAATTTATATTTAAGAAATATCTTTTTTCTTTAAATATTTTTCATAAAAATCCTCAATATATGCAGAGTTTATTCTTAATGAAAGATTTTTTGGATTTATATTCTCTATTGAATTATCTACTCATCTCTAGAGAATCTAAAAAATGTCCTATTTAAGAATATTTCAACATAGAAGATATTATATATGAAGAACTTTAAAGCCTTTGAGGTCTTGAAATCTTTCATATTTTATTTCTACTCTATTTATTTTTGAATGTTTTGGACCTTTTTTACATAATTCAATCATCTTATTTACATCATTAGTATCTCCTTCAAGAAAAATTTCAACTCTTCCGTCTTCAAGATTTCTCACAAAACCCTTTATATTATATCTTTCAGCGTTTTCTTTTACAAAACTTCTAAAAAAAACTCCTTGAACAGATCCATTAATATAAACTCTTACTGATTTCTTCATATTATACAATCTAAATAGGAGTTTATATTTTTAATTGATTATTCCTTTTATCTTCTTAATTTATAAAATAATTAGAAAATATTAAATAAAGAAGAATATTAATTAAATATGCATAAAGTAAAAATAACTCTTGCTCAAATTTCTGAACAGAAAAATCTATTTAAGATTGAGGAAATTATCAGAGAAAATAAAAACTCTGACATAATAGTCTTTCCAGAAGCTATTCTAAAAACAGATTCACTAAAAATTATAAAAAAACTTCAGAATATAACAAAAAAATATTCTCTTATTATTATAATAGGAATCATCTATGAAAAAAGAAAGAGATTATACAATTATGCTTATTATCTGTCTCCAAAAAAAATTAGAAGATATCAAAAAATTCATGTTCATTGGACTGAGAAATATATTCCTGGAAGAAAATTTAGGATAATAAAAACTCCTTTTGGGAAGGTTGGTTTATTAATTTGTTATGATTCTTCATTTCAGGAATCTGGAAGAATTTTAGCATTAAAAGGTGCTAAAATAATAGTAATACTTAGTACAATTTCTTCTAATTTTCCTTATAAGATTAATTTAATTAGAACACAATCTATTGCTTTAAATAATCAAATTTATGTTATTGAAAGTTGTAAATCTGGAAAAAGATTTACAGGACATAGTTCAATATATGATCCCTATGGAAAAGAATTAATTAATTTAGGAAAATATGAATCAATTAAGACAAAAACTATTGATTTAAATCTGATTAATAAATGGAGGAAAAAAGAAAAAATATTTTCTTACAGAAAACCTAAACTATACAAAAAAATTAGTTCAAAGGAAAAATTTTCTTAGATAGATCTTCTATCTAATTCATTGTTTATAATAGAAACTGTTTGTGATGCAAAATAAACTTTAGGACCTATCGAAATTGTTTTAATAGTTTTTCTTAATCTTCTAATTTCTTTTTTTGGTAAACCTTCATGATCTCCTATAATGAAAACACAATTCTTAGGAATATCAATTCTTCTAATATCCTCTCCTTTTTTATCTAGAATAAATATTTCATTTTCTTTTTCTAGTTCTTCTATAACTTTCAAAAAACTCTTTTTTTCAATAAAACATTTTGGAAAAATCTCTGTTTTTTTCCCTTTCTGATATTTATATAAAAGCTTTTTAATAAGATTACCTAAATCCTTTTTACTTATCTCTAAATCTTCTGTAATTTGCATCTCAATATGTTTTGGAGGATCAGGAGGTCCATAAAAAATCAAATGAAGTTTAACATCTTCTCTAAAACTATTGGAGAGGAAAAAACTTGAAATAATCACATGCAGTGCTATATCTATTCTTCCAGCTTTCATTAGGTCTCCAGATAAAGCTTTTCCAGAAGTTGCTGCTTTTGATGAAAAGTATATGAAGTGTCTCATTTGTTCTATTAAATTCTGCCTTTTTCCAGTTTAAGTGAACGAAAATTCTGAAAGGATATTTGTCCTTATATCAAGTGATATAGAAAAATATTTAAGTATATAGATGTTTTCTATTCCAAAGATGAAATACAAAGTAAATGAGATAACTCCAAAAAAAATGCTATGCACGTTAGTTACATGTCCTTCAATTTATGAAGTTACTCCAAAAAAGAGGATGTGTGTCGGTGGAGCTTGTAATGGAATTTATGATAAACAAGAACGGTATTATATAATTGGAAATAAAGTTGGTTCAGAAGAGTTAAAAGAATTAGGATTAGAGAAAAAGGTTGGGAAAGGAGAAGTTATGATAAAAGTTGATAAAAAATTAATTGATGAAAAACAAAAACTTAAATTCTTTTAATAGATTGCATAACAAATT
>CAYTGG010000012.1:0-6569 GCA_964437455.1 Candidatus Woesearchaeota archaeon
AAATTATATAAATATTTGCATAGAAGAAAAATCAAATTTATACCACAAGGTTAAAAATAAAGTAGATGATTTAGAAAAACCTATTGCTGTAGATATTCTAGGAAGAGTCAATTCAGCTGAATTATGTACTGAATTTCCTGGTGGTTGTGATACTGTTTTGTTTATCGTGCTTGACGATATTACCTATAAAGAAACTAAAATATTAGAAAATTGCCTAGAATGGTTTGATGGCTGTAATACTTGTCTTAGGGAAAATGGCCATACAGTCTGCACTGAAAGATATTGCGAGCCAGACGAATACGAAGCGTCAGAATGTTTTAAGTATGTAGAATAATAAATTACTAATAAAAAATATCTTTCTAATTATAAATAATTATAAATTTGTAGCATTTGAAGGCATTATCAGATACTCTGAAATATTTTAATCTAAAGTTAAATTTTTTTTTAATTTTGAGTAATATTAATACAGAAAATAATTCAAATACTAAAAATATTTAAAAATAGGAGATACTTAGTATTAATATGAAATTAGATAAATCAGTTCAAATAACCATCATAATTGTTTTAGGAATATTATTTTTAGCTTTAATTGGATATAATCTTTTTTCTTCTTTTAATCCTAATGATACAATTACTCTAACAGGAAAATCAACTATAAAAGCAACTCCTAATTTAGTTGTTATTTATTTTAATGTTGAGACTAAAGGAGATACTAGTGAGGAAGCTACAAAAGAAAATTCAGAAATTGTAAGTCTGCTAAGGGATAAATTAATTATTGAGGGATTTAATAAAGAGGATTTGAAAACACAAAATTTTAATGTTTATCCAAATTATGAATGGATTAATAATAAGAGAGTAGAAAAGGGATATGTTGCTACACATTCCTTGAAATTAGAGATGCCTACAGGAGATACAGAAAAGATAGGATCTGTTATTGATGCAGGAGTAGAAGCAGGAGCAGGAATCTCTTATATAAATTTTGAATTAAGTCAAGAGCTTCAAAATCAGTATAAAGCAGAAGCAATAAAGCTTGCTGCTGAAGATGCAAAAATGAAAGCTGAAGCTTTAGTAGAAGGAATTGGAGGAGAACTTGGAAGATTAGTTAGAGTATCAGATAGTAGTTTTGATTATTATCCAGTTAGAGCTTTTGGAGAAGTGGGAGAATATTCAATAGATTCTGATGAAGCAAAGTCAGCAACACAAATATCTCCAGGAGAACAGGAGATCTCTGGAATAGTAACTGCTGTTTATAAAATCAAATAATTTTTATTTTTATAATTTCTAATTGCTTTTTTTAAAGTATTTAAAGCTAATTTTGCACAGTGAATTTTAGATTTTGGAATTTTTCCAAGATGATTTATAATATCCTCTTCATTTATCTTCTCAACTTCTTTTAATGATTTATTCTTTACTATCTTGGTTAATGCAGAACCAGCAGAATAAGAACCAGCACAGCCTATTGCTTGAAATCTTGCATTTTTTATTATTTTATTCTTAATTTCCAGAAAAAATTCCATAATATCTCCACAAGAACCTTTATATCTTGCAGATGCATTGAATTTTTTAATTATTCCAACACCTTCTTTTTCTAAGAAATATTTAATAGCTTTATTTGAATATCCTGCTTCTTTTAACAAATCTTCTTGCTTCATCTTTTACAGGTTCCTTTTAAAATGCAACATTCACATTTGCAATCGATATGGACATGTTTCTCAATAAGATTTAACATAGGAATAATTATTTTCTTGTTTAAAGAATAAATTCTTTCTTTTCCTTTTTTATCTACTTCTACAATTTTGCAATTTTTTAAAGACTTTAAAGAATGAGAAAGTTTGCTTTGTTCAATCATAAGATCTTTTGATAATTCCTTAACATTCTTTTTGCTATTTTTTAAACTGAGTATTATTCCTATTCTTAAAGGATTTGCTAAATTACTGAAAAATAAATGATATGTTTTGTGATTTAAATAGGGATTAAATGAATCAAATTTCATATGAAAAATAATTCATATATCTTTATAAATTTTTCTATAATCCTTAATCTATTCTATTACTTCTCCATTAGGTAATAGATTATCTGAATGCTCTATACCCTTCTCTTCTAATTGAAATCTTTTACAATTCTTGTAGTTGCTTTTTGATAGACAGTATTCCTTTTTCCATTTTTCACTAATTTTCTTTTCTTTCTCCAATCGCCTTAAAGGACAGACATCAAACCATTTGCAAGTCATTTTATTTTTCTATTATTCCTTTTAAATTAATAAAATCTTTTTTTAGAGTTTCTATTTTATAAGGATCATAAGTGGCAACTGCTGGATGATATAAAGGAATTATCTTTAGATTATTTTGTGTTAAAGTTGAAATAGAAAATATTTTTCCGTGAATTCTACTAATACTCTGTAGTTCTTTGTTAAGAGAGAATCTTTTCATTATAAATTCTGTTGCAAAATTTCCAAGACAACAAATAACTTTTGGTTTTATTATTTCTATCTGTTTTTCTAAATAAGGAGTGCAGAATTTAATTTCCTCTGAAGTTGGATTTCTATTTGCAGGAGGCCTACATTTTAAAATGTTTGTTATATAAATTTCTTCTCTCTTTAAATTAACAGACTCTAAAAGTTCATCAAAAATCTTTCCAGCTTGTCCAACAAAAGGTTTTCCTTGCTTATCTTCATTAAATCCTGGAGCTTCACCAATGAACATTATTTTTGCATTTTCTGGACCTTCTCCTATTACTGAATTTGTTCTAGTTCTCCATAAATCACATTTCTTGCAATTTTTTATTTCTTCTCTAATTTTTTCCATTATTTTTTATCTTTAAATTATCTTTAAGTTATCTTTAAATTATCTCTAAGTTTTTTATCTTTAAATTATCTCTTTTTTAATATTATAATAGATATCTTTTTATTTAAATATATATTATAAAAGAAAATTTTATTATCTAAAGAAATTAAATTTTTTATCTTCTTCCTCTGTTTTTTCTAATTCCTCTACCTCTTCCTCTACCAATACTTTACATAATTAACAGCTTCTTTTTTAGTCATTCCCTTCTCCTGATAGTAATCAACATCTTTGCATAGATTTTGTAGAGAATTATAAAAATGCTGTCTTTGTGCTTCTAAAGTTCCGTTTCTTCTTTTTAATTTCTTTATATCTTTTTCAAACTGATTTTCTTTTTTCATTTTCTAAACTCCTTTTATTTAATTCCAAGACAATCCATTTATAAGGAAGAAAAAAAGCTGTATTCTTCCACTTCCTTCTTGTTTTTACAACTTTTACATTAAAACCAATTTTCTCCATCTGAGAGATAATCTCTTTTAATTTCCACCTTGAAACATGTCCTAAATCCCAATTCCCTGAGGAGTATTTTTTGACTAAAGGAGTATGAGGAACAGCGATATAACAAGTTCCCTCATCTTCAAGAATATCATAAACCTGTGCCATCAAGTAAAGAGGATTTCTTAAATGTTCTAAAATCTCCATAGCAAAAATAGTTCCATATTTCTTATAAGGTAACTCAGGAAGTTTTTTTGATATATCTGTTGGAATATAATTGTATTTCTTATTTTTATTTTCTGTTAAATCAATTATATCTGCTTCTTTAATATCTAAAAGTTCCAAAAAAACTCCCGGACCTCCTCCAATATCTAAAATCGGATTCATAATTTTAAAATCAATTCCACTATATTCATATCCTCCTTTTCTTGAGTGTTTTATCTCCATTTTCTAATTCCTCTACCTAATCCTCCTCCTAATCTCCTCCCTTGACCTCTTCCTCTACCTAATCCTTCTCCTAATTCCCAGTTATTTTCATTATTTTGATTTAATTCTGTATATTCTTCTTCGTTTTCTTTCTCTTCTAGTAAAATAGCTTTTTGAGGGCAAGAATTAGCAGCATCTTTTAAGCAATCTGCATTTTCATCTTTTATTCTTGCTTTATTATTTACTACTTCTATTCCTTCTGGGCAGATATTTGAACAAATTCCACATCCTAAACATTTATTTTTAAGTATTCTAACCATTTTAAAAATTAAATCTTCTTAAGATATTCTCTTACTTGAGATTCTGGAATTGCTCCTATAAACTCTGTTACTACTTCTCCATCTTTAAAAATTTTCACTGCAGGTATGCTTCTTATTCCATATATTTGACTTGTTACAGGATTTTTATCAACATTCAACTTAGCTAAAATAAATTTCCCTTTTTCTTCATTAGTGAGTTTCTCTAAGACAGGACCAAGCATTAAACAAGGCATACACCATTGAGCCCAGAAATCAACAATAACAGGAATTTGCTTGCTTTGTTCTATAACTTTCTCTTCGAAATCATAGTCATCTACTTCAATTTTTGTTTCAATTTTATCACTTTCCATTTTGAATAATAAAAGAATAATTTTTGCTTTTTAAATAATTCGGTTTTAAGATAATAAATCTTATTAATTATTTAATTTTCTCTTTGTATAATAATCTTTAATAAATTTAATAGTTAAATTAGTCATTGTTAATTTATAATTCTCTGATTGTAAACCTATTATATAATAACCTACAAATTTTCCTGTTAGTACAGAGCTGTACACATTTCCCATTTTTTTTATTAATCTTTCGAGATCCATTTTAAGATTTTTATATTTAAGTCTATTAATACAAATGGGTACGGAGGGAATCGAACCCCCAGCTGTCGGGTTCTCACAAACTTATTCGTTATCAATAAAACATATTTTTACGAATATGCTTGCTGGAGCCGACTACTTTACCATTAAGCGACGCACCCCTAATTTTATTATAACTCTATGATTTTTAAAGCTTTAATCTTTATAGAAATATCTTTTTATAAAATTTATATATTTATCTAATTTCTTAAAGAAATAATTTTACTTAATCTATTACTTTATTTCTCCAATTCTTTTTATTTCATCAATCTCCTCCATGGAAACTGCGCAACCTTTAAATTTAAGAGCATATAATAAAGCATCTAAAACATCTCCATTTCCAATTTTTATCAGATTTTTTTTGTATGCAACATAAACTAATTCAACTGAACGAATAATTTTAAATTGGCTAAAGAATTTGAATTCTTTTTTATTATACTTTAAGGTTGTGTGCAATTTCTTCTCCATAAGATTCTTTAGATTTCTTGGTTTTTCGCATATAACTCTTGTTGTTCTTTCATCAATACAAATAACATTTTCTACTTTCTTTTTATTTAGAATAGAAGATAATGCTAAACAAGAAGCTTCTCCAGAATCAATTAGATTTATTTCTCTATCTGCTCTAAAAATACTACTTCCCATCTTCTTTATCTCTTCAGTTATTTTAGAGATTTCTTTTTCTTCAATATCTATGGATGAAGGCATCTCCAAAATCTTTTCGTCTAAAAGTTGTTTTATTTTTAAAGCTTCAAGTTTAAATTTTTTTATAGTTATTGGCTTGTCTACAACCTCCCTTTTTACATCTTTTGTTATTAAAAATTTACCATTAAAATCTTTTTTTAAATCTTTAACTATATCCAATATTCCATTCATAGAGAAACTAATTAATGTACTTGCATCAAAGATTAATACTTTAGAAATCATTTCCTAAATATATTCATTGCCAATTTAATTCTAGATTTATTATTTATAGTTTTATTTTCAAAAACTTCGGAAATAGATTCTCTTTGTCCAGCATAATCTGCTAATTCAAACATAGTTATTCCTAAAAGACTTGCTGTCTTTTCCATAGAAATTCCATGCTCATAAATCTTAGAAGCTTTGTTTATACTAGCTTTTCTAAAAACATCTTGAATATAATTTTTTATATCTCCAGAGACCTCTTCTAAATTATTTCTTAAATCAATTAAAATATTTTTAATACTTTTCTCGTCTTTTTTTTCAATAGAAAGAATTAGTTTATCTATAATCTCTATAATTCTCTTTTTCTTCTTTATATCAAGATATCCTTTTTCAATTATCTTGCTTAGAGAATAAACAATCACAGCAACAGCAATATTATCTGAATCTTGACTTATAGAAGAAGTATGTACTGTTTGATTACTTAAATCTCTTAATTTTGTAATTTCATTATTTTCAATAGCTGTTTTTGTTTCTCTAAAAATTCTTAAAATATTATCATCCTCTAACATAAAAAGTAAATGAGATTCTAATTAATAAATGTTAGGTTTAAATAAAACGAGCATTTTTATATTATTGTTTATTATTAAATAAATGAAAAAGATTCTACTTGATACAAATTTTATTATAAATTGTGTAAAGCAAAAAATAGATTTTTTTGAAGAAATAAAACTTTTAGGATTTAAAATTATAATTCCTGAAAATGTTATAAGAGAGATTGAAAAAATAAAAAATTCAAAACAAAAGCAATATAATCGGGAAGCTGCTAATTTAGCATTAAGAATATTGGAAAAATCAGAATATGAAAGAATAAAATTTAAGAAAAGAAATGTTGACAAAGCAATAAAAGATTTTGTGGATTCAGAAAATAACATTATTGTAGCAACTCTCGACAAAGAACTAAAAAATAAGATTAAAGGACATAAGATGATAATTAGAAACAAAAAGAAACTAGAGATTAT
>CAYTGG010000013.1:0-39138 GCA_964437455.1 Candidatus Woesearchaeota archaeon
TTTCCTTTAATAATTATGTTCTTTTTTTCTCCTTCTATCTCTATTTTATTATCTTTTCCTTTTATTACAACATCTTCTCCATCTTTTAGATTAATAGAACTACTGTCACTATCTATTTTTATTTCATCTTTATCCATTTTCCAAAAAGAATTTTTCTTTATTTAAAACTTGTTATTTAATCTATTATTTATCCTCTTATAATTCCTATATTTTATTAATAAAAATAATTTGATAATATTAATAATAAGGATCTTATTTCTTAAACAATTTATTTTCATTGATATAATCTATTTATTCATAACATAATCCTTGATGAACAAAGAAAATTCTTAACTTATAAACTTATTTAAAAAAATTTATAATAACAACAAAAATCCAAAAAGAATAATTAAAATCTGAAATGCGTTTATTGATAATACAACATCTCTCTCATAAACTTTTTTCTTGAATTTCTTTAATATAAAAATAGATAGATGTGTTAGACTATATAACTTTTTATAAGGAACTTCTAAATTTCCTTCTTTATTGACCTTAGCAAAACTTTCTTTCTCAAATCTTCCTCTTAGTTTTAAACCAAATTCTAATATATAAGGAATAAAGAAAAATACTGAAATTTTTTCTATATTTCCTAAAATAGCAATTATTGCAATTAACGCACCTACAGAATAGGTTAGTACATCTCCTGGAAAAACTTTTGCAGGATACTTATTAAATATATAAAAAGCGATTAAAGCAGAGACCATACATAAAGAAATTAAACTTAACCATCGATTTCCAGTTAGATAAGTAACTATTGATAATGCAGATAAAATTATTATTCCTTGACTAGCTTCTAATCCATTATATCCTGCTAGGAAGTTATATGTAACTGTTGCTCCTAAGATACCTATAGGAATAATTAGAAGAGGAAAAAGCAAACCAAATTCTATTCCCATCATTCTTGATTCTCCAGCATTAATAACCATCAAGGGAATTGCTGAAAAAAGAACTAGAATTATTCTGGATCTCTTTGAAAGTCCTCCTTTTTGCCAACCGAACAAATCATCTATTAGAGCAATCCAGGAGATTATTAATATAGAAGTTATTAATGAGAATATTTTAATTAAGTTTCCAGTGGAATTAAAGTAAAAAGTATTTATTGCTATATATAACAATATGCTAAGTAGAAATCCAAAAACAACAATTACTCCTCCAGAACCTGCAATGTTCTCTGGTTTATGAATTTTATTCATATCTTTCCATAAGAGACCAATTTGCTTACATTTTCTTATCCAAAAAGGAAGAGTCAAATAAGTACAAAAAAAACTAAGAATTACTAGTATAAAAAGTATTGGAGTCATTTTAATTTTCTTCTATTAACTCTTCAGCATTAGGTTCACGAATAAGAGTTTTTTCATCACAATAAGGACATTTTTTTCCTTCTTGATCATTTTTAGATTCAAATCTATATCCACAATTCTTACATATATACACTGTCATAAAATTATCAAATAAGAGTTCTATATAAATATTTTTATTTAAATTAAGTAATAAAAATATTTTAATATACTTTTCTATTTTCTTAATTTTTTACCTTAATTGATAGCAAAAATAAATCCTCTCCTATAATTCTTTTTAATCTACTAAAAGTTTTATTCTATTATAATTTTATTGATAGTTCTAAAAACTTTTTTTATTAATCTATTCCCATTAAACTTGATAATTCTATATTAATTACTTCTCTTAAAAAATTAAAACTATCCAAATAAAAAAGGAGTAAGATATACTTCTAGTAATGCAGCCAATATTAAAATTATTATAGAAACAAAAAGCAATATAACAACATTTTCAGTTACTCTTAAAAAAGTTCTATTTTTTATTCCATGTCTTATTGCTCCTACTCCAAAAATACCTCCTGCTAAAGCAGTGATAAAGTAAGCAGAAATTTCTGGTAGACCATGAATCATATACCTTAATAACCCTGAGGGAATATTCTTAACACTAAAAGATGTAAAGATTCCTATTGCAGCAGAGATTACACTCGCATTCCATGCTAAAATGAAAATAGCTCCAGCACCAAAGATTAAAGAAAAAATAAGTGTGAAGATCATAACATAGATATTATTTTCTATTATTGAGAATAATCTTCCTAAACTGTTACTTCCTGAGCCAGTAACCTCTCCACTAAAGGAATATTCCTGAAAACAAGTGTCCATACTTCCAGGATAATTTATTCTGCAATAAGTCTGAACTTGTGCATTTGATAAATTAGGTTCTTGTAGAATAATATTCCAAAATGAAAAAGCTACTATAAATCCTAAAAAAAGCCAAGTGAAAGCAAATATAGCATCTTTATGAACTCTCCACACATGAAATAGACCTTCTATTTTTTCATCTTGTTTTTCTTCAGCATTTATCAAATAAAACATAAAAGGAAGAGAGAACATAACAGAAAAAGTGACCACAAGAATTCCAGAATATTGAGATAGAACAACATCATTTTGAAAAAACCAGTAAACAAGTAAAACTGAAAGAGAAGCATAGATTAAACCCACGAAAAACATTTTCCATGGACCCTTCTCAGCTCTTTTTGGATTAATTATAGATTCAAGCATAGTTCAAATAGTTAAATATCGCTTTTAAATTTTCCTTTTATTTGATATAATAAAGTTGTTTAGAAAATATTCTACTAATATTTATATAATACTAATTCTTATTTCTTATATGGATAATAAAAAGAGAGTGCAAGAATTAAATCAAATTATAAAAGATATAAAGAATATTAAAATTCAAGGAGCAACAAACATAGCTAAAAAAGCAGTTAAAGCTTATTTTCTAATTCCCACTAAAAATACTAAGAAAAGACTTTTATCTTCTAGACCTACAGAACCAATGATGGAGAATATTCTAAATCTAGCTGAAAAAGGAAAAACTCAAGAAGAGATTTTAAATCATTTTAAAGAGTCACAAAATAGAATAAATAAAAAAGTTTTCAAATTAATCAAAAGTAAAGATGTTATTTTCACTCATTGTCATTCTACAAATATAGTTAATGCTTTAATTTATGCTAAGAATAGAGGAAAGAAATTTGAGGTTTATAATACAGAGACTCGTCCTCTCTTTCAGGGAAGAAAAACTGCTAAAGAATTAAAAAAAGCTGGAATTAAAGTGACTATGTTTGTTGATTCTGCTTTAGGAATCGCATTATCAAATGAACAAGGAACAAAAAAAGTAAATAAAGTTTTTCTTGGAGCAGATGCAATAACAAAAAAAGGTGTGATTAATAAAGTAGGAAGTGAAGTTATTGCAAATATAGCAAGAGATAATAAAATTCCTGTTTATATTATAGCTGACTCATGGAAGTTTACAAATAAGAAGATTCCTAAAGAACAAAGAGGGCTAAATGAAATATGGGATGGTGCTCCTAAAGAAATAAAGATAAAAAATCCTGCTTTTGAGTTTATAGAAAAAAAGTATATAACAAAGATAATAACAGAAGAATAAATCAAAATTTGATATCTAATTAATTTTTTTCATACTTCTGAACTTCTTCTAGAATTTGTGTAAACTCTTCTTCAATAGTTTCTAGATTATTATTTAACTCTACTTCTATTTCCTTTAATTTCTCTAATTGCTTCTGAAGAATTTTTTTTGTTCCGGAAATATCTTTTTTCACAAAATTCCTATTTCCAATATCAACTATAAGCTCTTCTGAAATTAATTTAGCTTTTACAAAAATTCCTTTTCCCACTTGCGCAAGAATTTCATTATTGGTCTTACCGACTAATTCATCTAATCCTAAATTTAGATTGTTTAATTCATTTATTGCTTTTTCAACTGCTTGAAGCTGTTGTTGTATTTGTTGCGCTTGCTGCTCATAATTATTTATTTTTAAAAATAATTCTTGTTGTTCTTCATTCATTTCCATATTTGATTTAAAAAAAGAGAGTTTTTAAGAATTTTGTTATACAAAAAGATTAAATAAATATAATTATTAAACCTTTAAACAACTTTGAAGATTTTTCTAAATATTAAACTTGAGATTATACTTGCTCCAATATACCACCAAATCCAACCAGAAAGAACTCCTGTATAGATATCTCTAATGTACCAGATTAGAATAATTAGAGGAATAAATGTGATTAATGTAGGTTTAAATGAATGTTTCATTAATTCCATTGAACAACTCATCATCTCTTTTTGGATTTCTCCCTGTTTTTTTAAATCTCCTTTAGCATCTTTTAATTTAATCTGACATGCTTTCTGAATTTTCTTAAGCTCTCTCATTCTGTTTTGGTCAGTAACTTTTTTAGTAACCAAAGTCATAACTAGTGTAACTAAGATTGAAATAAGAATTATACTCTCTTTAGGATATGAGATCATTAAGATTGTTATTTCCATTTGAATTTTTCTTTTATTTTAAACAAAAGAAAAATTAGTTTTTAAAGATTGAGTTTTATCAAAAACTTAAAAAATTATTTTTTTATGAACCAATAAATTTTTTCATTGCGGGATTCATATCAACAGAATGCTGTTGTACAATATTTTGTGATAACTGAAAGATAATCATTATTACTAAAAGCATAGCAGTTCCTGAGACCAATGCACCTAATAAATCAGTTATAGACGCTAAGAGCCCTATAGCAGCTCCACCCATAACTGTTAAAGGCATAATATATCTACTTAGAATACTTTCAATAATTCTTGTGTCTTGTCTAAAGCCTGAAACCTGCAGTCCAGAGGAGGTAATCTTTTCTGCTTGTGATTTTGCATCCATTCCTGCTGTTTTAACCCAAAAAATTGAGAAGATTGTACAGAAAATCGCAAAAAATAAAATATGAGTAACAGCTTGTAAGATATACTTAGATAAAAATCCTCCTTTAATTAGTAATTCAAGAATATTCGTAGATCCTAACCAAAACGCTAATCCTGAAATAGCCTGTCCTCCTTCGAAATTACCTAACCAAGTAAAGTATGAAGCAAATTTAGACATTCCACTACATCCCTCTTCTGTAAGACATGGGGCTGCAGCATTTTCAATTATTCCTCCAAACAACTGAATATTGGCAACTAATGCAGCTGTTAAGATTACAGGAATAACAGAAGCATAAAAAAATGATAATGGCCATTTCATTCCATAACCTCTCATTCTTCCGAAAGATAAAGGAATTTCAACCTTTAATGACTGTGTCCAAACAATTACTAAGAAGATTATAGCTGTTGCTAAAAGTGTGGCTAAAGCAGCTAAAAATCCTATCTGATCTGGAGGATTACTTATTAATGATTGAATCATAACCAAGATTTTACCAGAACATGCGGTTCCTGAAAAATCTAGAAGACAATTTTTCCCTTGTTGATTTATAAACTGAAGAGCACTTGAGAATAATCTCCAAGAAACTCCTGCAGCAATAAATAAACTAACTCCACTTCCAAATCCCCATTTGTGAGTAAGCTCGTCCATATAGAATATTATTAAACCTCCTAATATCAATTGAAGAATTAAAAGCCATTCTAATCCGGGAGTAGCTTGAAGTCCTTTCATTAAGACATAGACTAATGATTCAAAAAGTATAAAAAAGAAAACTAAAATTTTCTGAATCCCTTGGAAAAATTTTTTTCCTTCTACAGTATTTAAATCAATATTTAATATTTTAGAACCTGTCAATAATTGCAAGATAATAGAAGCCATAACAATAGGTCCAATACCTAAAGAGATTATACTTCCAAAATCAGTTCCAAGAACTATAGCAAGATACTCAAATCTTTCTAATGCATTTGCTGAGAGTCCAAAAAGAGGAATATTTGCAAGAACAAAAAAAGACAACAAAACAATAAATGTCCATTTTAATTTAATGTTAAATGCGAGTTTTTTCTCTTCTGGTTTTATTATTTCCGGAATAAAGCTAAATATTTTTGTTAAATTCATATTATTTTTATAAAAGAGAAGTTTTTAAAATTATTTTTTTCCTAAGATGATTTCCCCACCAACTTTCTTTACTTTTTCTATTGCAGATTTAGAAGCTTCTTTTGCTTTTATTGTAAACTTATCTTTTATTTCTCCTTTTCCAAGTATTTTATACTTCATTAAATTTACTTCTCCTGGGGAATATTTATTTTGTATTTCTCCAATATTCATTCTTTTTCTTTTATCTCTTTCAGTTTTTTTACTTGTTATTCCTTTTTTTCCAAAGTATTTATTTCCATAGAGTTTATTTATAAGTGTCTTTTTATGATCTGCCCTCTTTCCACTACCAGACATTCCTTTTCCACCTTTATGTCCTGAGCCTTTTCTTTTCTTTCTTGCTCCTCCTCCATGAGTTCCTCTACCTCTTCCATGCATTCTTGATGATTTTTTTCTTTTATTAGTTTTCATTTTAAAAAATTCTGTTTATAACATCCTCTCTATTAGCTTATTTATATTTTCTTTATTATTTCCTAAAACTCCCTTTCCAACTCCAAAATGCTTTTTACTTTCAATTCCTCCTTTTGGAGGAGATAATCTAAAAAAAGGTTTTAAATTAAGTTCTTCTAATTTTTTTCCTTTTTTCAATTCTTCAATAATTTTTTTAGATTCTAATTTTCCTTCTTTATTAATTAGTCTTCCTCTTTTTTCTATTAAATTTTCTAATGTTTTTTCATTGATAGTTCCAAATGCAACAAAATCCTTTACTTTTTTTATCATTCCTAATTGGATTTTTGTTGGATTAATTATAATAACACAAGCATATTTTCTTCTTAATCTTAATCTATTTAAAGTTTCAACTATTTTTCTCTTTATTCCTACTTGTCCTTTTATTCTAATAACTACTATCATTTTTTATTTCTCCTAATATTTTTGTTAATCTAGACATATCAACTCCTGTTACATATTCTATATTTTCTTTAATTCCTACTTCTTTATCCATTCTTCTAATCCAATCTTCTCCTGGAACTCTTATTAAAACTTTTTCATTGGGATTTGACTCTACTATATTCTTTATTTTTAGATAAATATCCTTTAGACTTTCTTTAGGAAGAAAAACAATTCCATCAAGATTCATTATTAATAAATCCAATTCTTGTTTTGAATTAAGATTATTAAGATTTATTTTTCTATAGGGAATTTTTTCTTCTCCAAGTTTTGTAATATTCGGAATCATTCCTCCTACTGGATCTGTATCATAAAATCCTACTTTCATTTTCTTTTCTCCGTATTTGTTTTTTTAAGAGCATCAATACATGCTTTTATTAAATTAAAAGTAGTCCTTTTCTTACCAAAAGTTTTAGTGTATATATCTTTTATTCCCGCTAATCTTAATACTTTTTTTAATTCATCTCCAGCTACTAAACCTGTTCCTTGAGGAGCAGGAATTAATTCAATTTTAACACTTCCGCATTTTCCATTTACTTTAAATGGAACAGTATGTTTTTCATTACAAAGACAATCAAATGCAGAACAAGCTCTTCCAACTTTCATTATATTTAGTTTAGCTTTTCTTATTGCTTTATCTCTTGCTGGAAGAGTTTCTTTTGATTTTCCAGATCCAATTCCAATATGTCCATTTTCATCTCCCACTACTGCTAAAGTTGAAAAATTAGGAATATTTCCTTCTTTTGTTTTTCTTTGAGTTTGCCTCCAAGCTCTTCTTTTACCTCCTCCAAATTTACCTTTTGATTGTCCTATAGAAATTAAGTCTGATTTAACATTAACTAAAAAATCTACTATTTCTTCTTCAAGAATTTTTTTATTAGAATCTAAGATTACATCTATATCTTTTATTTTTCCTTCTTTTACTTCTTTTCCAAGTTTTGTTTTTGGATTCCAAGAAAGAGTCTTTTCATTTTTCTTATCTCCTTTTTCTATTTCTTTTAATTCTTTTAAATCTTCTTCATCTAAAATTTCTTCAGGATTTTCAGCATATTCATCTATTTCTTCAGATTTTTCTGTTAATTCTCTCATTTCTTCTTCTTTATTCATTTTTCTTCATTTATTTTTGATTTAATTTCATCAAAATTAATTTTATTCTTTAGATTTTTTCCTTTTATTCTATCCTCTTCTGGAAAAGTCTTATCTTTATGTTTCATCTCTAATCCAGAATCAATTAATCCTTTTAAAAAAGCATAAACTTTAGTATGATGCAGATTTCTGTTCATTCCTATATCAATAATTGGAGATTCTAAATTCTCTTTTTTTATCTTTTTACCTATTAAAAAGCCTGTTAAATAAGAAGCAGGAAGAGATTTTAAACTTCCACTAAATTTTTTAGGCCAACCATAATTTAACAAATCTTTAGATATTATTCCTAATCTTATTTTATCTTTTGCTTCTTCACTTAGAATATATTGTGCAACAATATATCTATTACTCTTTCTAAATATAATTCTCGGTTTCTCACTTTTAAGCAATTTAATTCTTTTTCCATAATCTGTTTTTCTTTCTTTTCTTCTTCTCTTTAATATTTTCATTTTTCCATTTTTTCAATAAATTCTTTTAGATTCTTTTGATTTTTGAATTTTCTATTTTTTATTTTGTTTCGTATATCTTTCGCTTCTTTTGAATCTAATTTTCCTTGTTTTTTTATTCTTGAAACATAACTCCTCAATTTTCGAGTCATTTTTACATATTCTTGTTTTCTTTTATTAATCTTCTTTTTGATTTTTCCTTCGGTTTTTCTTCTTTTCTTTTTTATATTCTTCTTTCTACCTTTTATCTCTTTAATGATTATTGCACCTTCTTTATACAAATCTCTTATATCTTGTTTACTGATTGCTTCCTTAATCTCACTTAATCTATTCTCTACAAAAACTATTCTCTCTTTTCCAACTTTTAAAACCTTTCCCGCCAACAATTTTTTATTTCTAAGATTCATTTTCTACAGATTTTTTCTTAGAAGTTTTATCTTCTACTTTTTTAATTTTATTCTTCTCTAATTTTTTTAGAGATTTATCTAAATTCATCTTAAAAATAGGAATCTTTCTCTCTCTCGCTTTTTTAATAATTTCTATTTTTCTCTTTTTTCCTATTTTTCCTAAAAGTATTATATTATTTTCATTTACTTTTTCTAGATCTTTAATATTCCTTACAAAAAAAGGTTTTTTGTTTTCTATTCTTCCTCTTAATTCTTTTTTCTTCCCATATCCTATACTAACAGCTGCAGGATATCCTTTTCTTTTTCCACCTATTTTATTATCTCTTCCCTTAGGTTTTCTCCAAACTTGCTTTTTTCTTCTTTTTTTTCCTAATTTTGAATATCTTTTTGAATCTCTACGTAAAAATTTAATCATTATATGTTCACTCCCGCTTTATTTATTATAAAAATTCCATCTTGGAATATTCTTCTATCTTTATTTCTTATTTTAGTAATTTTCTCTAAATCTGCTGCAGTTTGTCCTGCTAATTCTTTATCTGTTGAATTAACCTTTATTATCTCTGCATTTACTTTAACTTCAACATCTTCAGGAAATTTTAATATTCTATCAATTTTCTCACCCAAAAAGTTCTTTATTATAATTTTATTATCTTCTATTTTAACAGTAATCGGAAAATGACTTGAACATATCTTTAGTAAATATTCAAATTTTTCTTGGACTCCTTTAATCATATTTCTTATATGAGAAACAAAAGTATTTGTCATCTTTTTTTCTCTTTTTGTGGCTTTTTTACATCCTATTATTAAATTGTTATCTTTTTTTTCAATTTCTAGATTATGAAAATTAAATTTTCTTTTGTTTTCTCCTTCTTTTCCTTTAACAATTATCTCATTTTCAATTATCAAAATATCCACATCTTCTGGTATTTCAATTTTCTGAAAAAATTCCTTCTTCATTTTAATAAAAATATGCTATAAGAGATCCTCCTATATTCTCTTGTTGAGCCTCTTGATGCATCATCAATCCCTTATTGGTTGAGATGATTAATGTTCCTAAATTTCTTGAAGGAAGATATCTCCTTCTATATTTCTCAATAGAATCTTTTTTTACACTGAGTCTTGGTTTTACTGATTTACACTCAGAAAATTCTCCTAAATTTATTTCAATAGATTTGTCTTTTGGATTTATTTTATACTTCTTGATCGCTCCTTCTTGTTTCATTATTTTCAGAATTTCAATTAATACATTAGAGATTCTTTTTATTTTGATACTTTCTTTTTTAGCTTTTTTTGCATTTTTCATCATATTTAATGCATCAGCAACTACATCTTGTGACATCTTAATTATATTTTTTAAAACCGATTTCTTCTGCTATTTCTCTGAAACAATGTCTACATAAATTTAACCCATATCCTTTTATATGAGCCCCATATCTTCCACATCGTTCACATTTTCTTACAGCTGTTCCAATTTTTCTTTCTTTTGGCTTGCAATGCTTTAGGAATTTCTGCATAATCGCAGGTTTGTTCTCTAATTGCTTCAAAATTTTTTTCCAATCAGATGCTGTCATTTTCCTTCAAACCGAGTTCCAAATTTTTCCTCCATGAATTTAATTATTTCTTCTTTTGAAATATTCTGTCTTTTGGGTATTTTTCCTCTTTTTATCTTTTTTTTGTTAATTCTTTTTCCAGTTCTGGTAAAAACTACAGTTACATCTAATCCTCTCATTCCTATCTCTCTTTGATATTCTACTCCAGGAATTTCAATATATTCATTTATTCCAAAAGAAAAATTATTTTCACTTATTTGTTTCTTTTTTAAAATATTATCAATAGCTATTAACATTCTCTTTAAGAATTCAGAATTGTCTTTTCTTATTGTAACAATTGCTCCAACTTCTAAGCCAGGTCTTATATTAAAATTAGGAATTCTCTTTTTTGATTTCATCTTTACAGCTTTCCTTCCACTAAGAAATTCAATTAACTTATTTCCTTTTTCTAATTCTTCTCCAATTCCTCCTACACTAAGAATAACTTTCTCAATTTTTATCTCTCTCATCTTATTCTCTTTCATTTTCAATTACCATTATTTGTTTAGTTAGAATATTGACTTTTTTATTATTAATTTTTATTAAAGCACTCTTATTCTTTTTATCTATCTTCTCTATAATCCCCGTTGAACCAGAGTGTTTTCCTTTAATAGCAATTACTTTTGCTTTTTCTATCAAAGGCAAATCTTTTTCTATTTTCTTTTCTTTTAAGTTTATTAGAACAGAATCTTCTATATTCCTATTTTCCTTAGATAATATATTTCTTCCATCATATAAATTTAATTGTATCTTTTTCCCTTTCAATATCTTTTTGTTAATTATCTTAGAAATTTTATAATTAGCCTCTTTTTCATTTATATCTCTTAGAATAAACTTCCCCTTTTCTGTTAATTCTAATCTATAACTTTTATTTGTAGGAATTATTGTGATTATATCAAACAATAAAATTGTATTTCTTTCATCTTTAATGAGATTACCATTAAGCAAGATCTTTTTTGAATTAAGAGCTCTTTTAGCTTCCTTTCTATTTTCTGTTATTTTTAGAATATCTCTTAAAACAATTAGAATAGGAACTCCTTTTTGCATGTTAGATTTGCCTCTAACCACATACTTAGTGCCTTTTCTTTCTATTGGCCAACTCTTTGGTGTTTTTTGTCTTTTTAAATGCATTTTATATTTTTATCTTCAATTATTTTTTTTATCTTTATAATTATCAAGTATATCCTGCTCTAACAATTTCAAATTCATTCTTTTGCCAAATTCATGAACTGCAACTCTCATATTAGCACAAACATCTGAAATATTGAGATAATTTAATTCATAATTTTTAAGATATTCAATTCCTAATTTATAAATACTGTAAGTTAATTTTTCATTTTCTTCTAAACCTGGTCTTATTTTTGACTCTATTTCTTCTAAATAATCTTCAATTATTTTTCTTCTATCTTGTTTTCTGTATGACATTTTTCAATTATTTTTTACTTTTATTATTGATGCTTTTCATTTTTCCTTTAGTATTCATTTTTTATCTACTGCAGGTTTATTTTTAGTAGGAGTTTTAGATTCTTCTTTTTCAGTTTTTTTGGAATTATCTAATTTCTTAATTTCCTTTTTTTCCTCAGGTTTTTTAAGTCTCTTGAACCGCTTTTTATCTTCTAAATTTAGTTCAATAATCTGTAAATTTGAAGCTTTAAAAGGAACATTAGATTTTGAACCATCTTGTTTTTTTATCTGAATTCCTTCAATATAAACTTTAGATCTTTGAATTTTAACTTCTGTAATTTTTCCTACTTTCTTTTTATATTTTCCTCTCATTATCTTCACTTTATCTCCTTTCTTAACTTTAAGATTTCTTTTTCCATATTTCTCTCTTAATTCTTTTGATAGATTAGAACTCAGAAATTTTTCTTTGATATGTAAGGGAGCATTCGCTAAATATTTTCTTTGTTTTCGAGGTTGTCTGCTCGCTTTCCATTTCTTACTAAATTTTTTTTTCATTTTAATATACAATACTAGCAATCTTTCCAACTTGGGGCCATCTTTCCATTACTTCCCTTGCAATTGGTCCTTTAATTTGAGTTCCTTTTGGATTTCCTTTTTCATCTTTTAATATTGCTACAGCATTATCTTCAAAAGCAACTCTTTCTCCATCATTTCTTCTATATGCTTTTTTTTGTCTTATTACTATTGCATCAAACACTTTACCTTTCATATCAGGAATTCCTTTCTTAATACTTACTTTAACTCTATCTGCTATTTTTGCCGCAACTTGTTTTCTCTTTTTTGCTTTTGCTCTTTTTACACCTACAATCTTGACTATTTTTGCTCCACTATTATCTGCGGAGATAACTCTAGCTCCTAAATTCAAACCTTCTGTTGTTCTAGCTGATACAGCTCTCATTAAAAATATCCTCCTAATAATTTTCTTGGTGAATAAAACTTTTTATTTAATTCCATTTTCTTTTCCTGATTTTATTTTTTTGATTATAACATAATGAACTATTTTACTTAAAGGACGACATTCCTGAACTCTTATTAAATCTCCTATATTAATCTTTTTTTCAAAACATTCAGGCAATCTTACATGAATTTTTGTTTTGGATTTTTTATATCTTTCATATTTTTTTACATAAACTACTCTTTCAAATTCAATTACTACTCTTTTGTGAAACTTCTTTATAACATAACCTTCAAAGATTCTTCCTCTTAATTTAAGATTTCCATGAAATGGACAATTTTTATCTTTATATTCAGTTTCAACTATAGCAGACATGCTTTCTTTTTTATTTCTTTTTTCCATTTTATGTGTATGTTTTTTTAGTTTTAACAATTCTATATTCTTATTCACTTATAGACTCTTCATCAAAACCTAACTTTACTAGGATTTCCTTTATCTTCTTTCTATGGTCTCCTTGAAGCTCAATTGTTCCTTCTTTGTAAGTTCCTCCACAAGCAAACTCATTCTTTAGGTCTTTTGCAATCTTCTTTATATCTACTTCCTTGTCAAAACCTGAAACTACTGTTACGATTTTTCCGTATCTTTTCTTATCTGTCGATATTTTTATTTTCTGTGAACTCTTTCCAATTTGTTCACATACACAGGCTTCTATAGGCAAGCCACATCTTGGACATATTTCCATATTATTTGTTGAGTGTGAGTATGCGTGCAATTATCTTTTTAATTTCTTTTGTTTTTGTCTTTTGTGACGCATTTCTTGATTTAATCAATTCTAATTTCAATTCTTTTAATTTTTTTATTCTTTCTTCTTTCTTCATTTTTTGAATATCTTTTGCTTTTAAAGTCATCTTATTTATCTCCTACTTTCTTGTTTTTAGATTTTTTATTGATTTCTTTCTTAGAATCTTCTTTTCTTTCAATTTCTTTTCCTCTTTCTTTTAATCTATTCAATTTTTCTTCATCAATTTTGATTTTACTTTTTAATCCAGAATCTGGAGATAATATTGAAACCTTTACTCCCACTGTACCAGGTTTTGTTTCTGCTCTTGCTTGAGCTCTATCAACTTTCTTTGCTTCATCTCCAGTTTTTTTTAAATAACCTTGTGCAAATCTTTTGAGTTTTGCTCTTGCTCCAGGAAGCTTTCCATTTAATCTTATTTCAGCGCCTAAAGCTCCAGCATTCATGATCTTTTGTAGAGTTCTATATGCAATTACTTTAAATTTTAAAGGACCAAATCTTTCTAATCCCAAAGCTATTTCATCAGCAATCAATTGCGCTTCTAATTCTGGTTTTCTTATTTCATCTATTTCAATATTCGGATTTTCTAGTTTGAATTTTGCTTTTAAAACTTTTGTGAGTTCCTCGATTTTTTCTCCTTTTCTTCCTATAACTAATCCTGGTTTATGAGTCGAAACTACTATTTTCTCTCCTACAGGTGTATAAAATATTCTAACTCTACTTACTTTTCCTTTTCCAAGCATTTTTTTTGTATATTCTCTAATTGAAAATTCTTCTTTCTTAAATTGAACTACTTTTCTTTCTTCCATTTTATTTTTTTTCTTTAGATTTTTGTTTAATCTTTTGTTTCTCTTTTGCAATTATTTTAATATGACTTCTTTTTCTCCTCCATTTTCCAAATTTCCCAAAAGGCCTTTTTCCAATATTAGCAATAGCTTCTTTGATGATTGGTTCTTCCAATTCATTGTAATTAGCATTAGCTTTTAGAGACTTTAATAATCTAATAAAATATTCAGTAGCTTTTTTAGGATATTTTCCAGAACCTGAGGCAAATCTTACTCCTTTTTTGTGAGCAATTTCTCCTCTTAAAGGTATTGCTTTTTTCTCTTTGAGAACTTCTTCTAATTCTAAAATTGCTTTATCTATTCTCTTGTTTTTGATAAATCTACAAATAGCAGCAGAATATTTTGTAGAAAGAGGAAGATTATCTCCAAAAACTATAGCTTCTGTCTTTTTTATTTTAGATTTTCCCTGAACAGTCTTAATTTTTTCTTTTTTCTCAATTTTTTGTTCATCCTTTTTTTTATCTTCTTGTATAATCTCTTTTGGTTTCTCTTCTATTTTCTTTTCTAACAAATCTTTTTTTGAAATATAATTTTTCGAATTGTTTAACTTCTTCTTAGGACTTTTGTTACTAACTATCTTTTTCTTTTCTTCTTTTGCTTGAGGTTTTTCTGTATTAGGCATTTTATTTCTTAGCTTTGTGTTTAGTTCCTTTAGTAGCACCTACTCCTGCTTTACTATGTTTAACTCTATTTCTGGTTGGAGCAAACTCTCCAAATTTGTGACCAAGCATCTCTTTTTTTATTTCAATAGGCATAAATTTATTTCCATTATAAATGTAAATTTTCATATCAATCATTTCTGGAACAACAATTAAATCTCTTTTATGAGTTCTTATAGCCTTATTCTTCTTTAATTTTATTTTTGCTCTTTTAATAAAGTCTTCAATCTCCTGAAAATTTCTAAGAGCAGCTCTTTTTTCTTTTGATCTTAAAAATTTAGAGAATTCTCTAACATCTAATTTTCTTAATTCTTCAATTGTCTTTCCCCTATAGGTAAATTGTTTTTTTATTATTTCTTCCATTTTTATTTTCTCTTACCTGTTCTTCTTGGTCTCAATAATCCTACTTTTCTTCCAGCAGGAGCATTTCTCTTTGCAATTTTACTCTTTATGTTTTTTGAACGACCAGATCCAAAAGGATGATCTAATGCATTCATTTTTACTGCTGAAGTTCTAGGCCATAGTTTACTTTTAGTTTTCTTAATATAATATTTTTTTCCTGCTTTTACAATAGGTTTACTTGTTCTTCCACTTCCAGCAACAGTTCCAATTATTGCTCTACAATTCTCATTTAATTTTTTTTCTTTTTTAGAAGGCATTAAAATAAAAAGATTTTTATCAATTTTTCTATTTATTACTGCATTACTACCAGAGCTTTTTATGAATTTTCCTCCATCTTTTGGCTTTGATTCTATACAATAAATAGGAATTTTTAAAGGAATATCTTTCAATTTTAGAATATTTCCTTCCTTAATTTCTTTATCTCCAAAATTTATTATTTGTTTTTCAAACATTCCTTTAAATGCTGGAATATAAAATGAACCCTTATTATATCTTAGTTTAGCTATAGGAGCACTATGACCTTTTGAATCAATTAGTTTTAAAACCTCTCCCTTGCCCTTTAATTCTCTTGGATACTTTAATTTATAAATAAAAGCTTTCTTTCTAACTTTATAAGTAAAAGTTCCTCTTCCTCTTCTTTGTTGAATTATTCTTTTTCCCATTTTATATAAATCCTAACTTAGTAGATATGTCAATAGCAGGAAATTCTTTTTTTAATTGAACATATACATATTTTGAATTATTTCTTATTTGTGTTCTAATTTTTTTTACCTTAACATCAAAAATTTCTTCTATTTCTTTGATTATCTCAGGTTTTTTCTTTTTTCTTTCTGTTGTGAAAGTTAGTGTGTTTTGGCTTTCAATTCTCATAATCGCTTTTTCTGTTGTAATTGGTTTCATTTTCTTTTTTCCAATTCTTTAATTGCTTGTTCAGTATAAACTGTTAATCTTCCTATTCCCCCTTCAGCTAAATCATTAATATTTAGATTTTTTACATCAACTACATCAAAAGCATTTGTCTTTAGTTCCTCTTTCTCTCCTAAAACCAGAAGCATTCCAGCATTTTTCTTATACTTTCTTCCTCTTATTTTTCCTTTACCTGATCTTATACTCCTCTTTTTAATTGCAACATTGAATAATTTTTCTCCAAGAATCTTTTTTAGAATTAAAATTATATCTTTAATTTTTGATGAAATTATCTTTGATTCAAAGATTATAGGAAAATCTTTTTCTATTTCTTCTTCCTTCAACCGTGCATATTTTTTTAGTATCATCTCTTTATTTGCTGTTGCACTTAATGCAGAGTCTAAAGCTATTCTTATCTCTTTTTTATTTATCTTTTTTATATTTATCATAGAGTTTGCTTTAGGAGGATGAGCTCTTCTTCCTCCTTTTACACTAGGAATTGTTGCACCTTCCATATTAAACTGAGAACCTCTCCTTAGCATAATTTTTCTAGGAATTCTGGACATAGCTCTTCCATATTGGCTTTTCCAAACATGTCTTCTATGTCTTAATTTACCACTTGCAGAAGCTTGTTTTCCTGCTATAGGAGAAGGAGAATATAATTGTCTTTCTTTTTTACTTTCTATAACTTTTATTACTATATCTTTACGAATAGGAACAGAAAAACATTTAGGTAATTCAATTGTTCCTTTTTTCTTTCCTTCAACAGATAAAATTGGTACTTTCATTTTATACTTAATAATTCATAATTTTTCTTTTTAGTTTTTTTACTTTCCCTAAGAGGAAAGGTAATTAGTAATTGTCTTTTTGAAGAGCCTTGAACACTTCCAGAAACAATAATATAATTTGTTTTTATATCTCCATAATTTTTTATATTTTTCAAATCTTTTCTTTCTTCTGCTTTTCCCATATCTATTACCTTACTATTGTAAGTTACTCTTGTAAAATTTCCTAATTGTCCTGCCATAGGTACTCTAAATGTAATTCTAGCTGGATGCCAAGGACCAATACTTCCTACTTTTCTTATTCCTTTTTCTGATTTATGAGATCTAAGTTTAATTCCAAACCTTTTTACAGGTCCTTGAAAACCTTTTCCTTTTGTTAATCCTCTAATATCAACAATTTGTCCATTATCAAAGAAATCTAAAATTGAAATATCCTTATTTAAATTTTCTTTAACAAATTTTAATTTTTCTTCTAAACTTCCTTCTAATCCAATTTCAATTAAATCAGGTTCCTTTTTTATTCCAGTTTTCTTAACTTGTGAATATACTATTATTCTAATATCCTCATAATTCTCAATTTTTATTAGGTCTATCTCTTTAATTTTCTTTGAGATTTTTATTTTCTTTTTTAATTCTTTATCTAAATTCTTTCCTAGAATCTCAGTTGAAACTTTTCCATTTCTATAAAATCTTACTGAAAGAATTTTCATATTAGGACATTCTAAAATTGTTATAGGAATAGCTAAATTTTTACCCTTAGTCATAGAATTAGGAGTATTATCTTTTACTAGAATAGTAGACATACCTGCTTTATAACCTATAAATCCTTTAAGATTCTTTTTAGAACTAATAGCTTTCCAGTTTACTCTAGGTAGAAATTTCTTGGCTCTTTTTCTAGGCCAAAACTGCAAACTTCCTTTTCTTGGTGATTTTTTTGTAGGCATTTCAGTATAGCGGATATTTTCATTTTATTTCCCCTGGATAAATTATGAAGAAAAAGGTGGTTTTTAAGACTTTTGATTAAGCTTCAAATTCTATTTCTTTAGTTCTTTCTTCTCCATCAATTATAGAACTTCTAATAATCCTTCCTTTTCTTTTTGATTCCTTTCTTATTTTTTCAAAATCTTCACTATTTTTTAATTCCTCAGGAATTTTTAATTCTTCAATAATAAAAGTATGATTTATCTCAGCTTCTTTAAAATCAGATTTTTCAAAAACAAAACTTTCTCCTATTTCTTTATCTCCAGTTATGATTCTACAAAAATCAGGTTTAATTTTTTCTCCTTTTTTTCCTGGTTTTCCTGATTTTGGAGCTTTTGGTTTTATCTTTAATTTTGTATTTCCAGCTTCAAAACTCAATGCAAAAAAACTTTCTGGAAATTCATCTAAAAGTTTCATAATCTCCTCTTTTGTCATCTCTTTATTAATCAAATATTTTTTAACTCCTTGAAATTGTTTTTTATCTTGAAAATCTAATTTACCAGTTAGATCACTTGTAGAAATTATAGCACCAGTAACTTTTGTTTTATTTTCTATTTTTTTAGAAATATTTTCTACTAGTTCATTAACAAATTCAGAAGTTGTTGAGATATTAAAATTATTTTTTGTTTTTTTTACTTTTATTTTTGCTCGATCTTTAAATTCTCCTTTTCCAAATTTTTGGAATTGAAGATGTACAAAGTAATCAATTTTCTTATCTAAAATCTTTTTTATAAAATTCATATTCTTTATTCATATACTCTTGCTTATAAATTTTTTCTTAATTCAAACAAACCTTTATAAATTTAAGAACATTTATTAACAAATGGAAGATGTTTATTTTAGAAAGATTATGACCTCTCTTATTTTATTTGCTTTGATATTATTATCTTTCTTTTTAGTAAAACCTCTTTTACTATCGATAGTCTCTGGTGTGGTCTTAGCATTTATATTCACTCCAGTTTATAATTATCTTTATAAAAAAACAAATTCAGCCAGACTTTCTGCATATTTCACTCTTCTTTTATCACTTTTAATAATAGTTTTACCTTTATGGTTCTTGATTCCTATTTTTATGGAACAATTTTTTAAGATTTATTTTTTGCTTCAACAATTAGATATTTTAGATTCAATTAAAGAAATTTTTCCAACATTATTTGCTTTAGAGGGTATTTTAGAGATTTTAGAGTCTGTAATAGATTCTTTTATGGATAAAATAGTCAATTTAATCGCAGAAGTTCTTACAATAGATAATATCTTAAATTATTCCCTTAAATTTTTAGTTGTCTTTTTCATTTTCTTTTTTGCTTTAAAAGATAAAGATAAATTAATAGAGTATATCAAGAGTCTATTACCTTTTCCAAAAGATATTGAGAATAGATTATTTGAATATTCAAGAGAAATAACTTACTCAGTTATCTATGGACAAATACTTATAGGAATTATTCAAGGAATGATTATAGGAATTGGTTTTTTTATATTTAATGTTCCTAATGCTTTAATCTTAACCTTACTTGCTATATTAGCAGGAATATTTCCTATAGTTGGAACTGCACTAATATGGATACCTATAGTTATTTATCTTTTAATTGCTGGAAGTACTTTTTCTGCTTTTGGAATTATAATCTTTGGATTTTTTTCATCATCTATAGATAATTTTTTAAGGCCCTTGATTATATCTAAAAAGACTTGTATGAATTCAGCTGTAGTTCTTGTAGGAATGATTGGAGGATTCTTCTTGTTTGGAATATTAGGATTTATTTTGGGTCCGCTTATCTTAGCATATCTCTTTATAATTTTGGAATTATATAGAAATAAAAAATCTTTTGGCTTGCTTACAAAAAGTGAATGAATGGAATTAAAAGTTAAAATTCTAAATTGGTCTGCAGGTTCACCTGTTGCGATGCTTAGTGAGAATACTGCTAAAGAGATAGGTGTCCGTATAAAAGATAGAGTTTCTATTGAAACTTCTTCTAAAGAGATTATCACTATTGTTGATATAGTTGGAAAATTAATAAAAGAAAAAGAGATTGCTGTATCTTCTGAGATAAAGAAAATATTAAATTTAAAAAAAGGACAAAAAGTTGATGTTAATCTTGCTGAACCTCCTAAAAGTTTAGAATTTATAAAGAAGAAGTTAAATAAAAAAACTTTATCAAAAGAAGAAATAGAAGATATTATAGAAGATATAGTAAATAATTCTCTCTCTGAAGCAGAAATTGCTCTTTTTGTTTCTTCTATGTATCAATATGGAATGAAGATGGAAGAGACTATTTCTTTAATTAAATCCATAATTAAAACAGGAAATGTCATAAAATTAAGAAATAAGTTAATAGTAGATAAACATTCTATAGGAGGAGTTGCTGGAAGAACCACTCCAATAATTGTATCAATTTGTGCTTCTGCAGGACTAATAATGCCAAAAAATTCCTCAAGAGCTATTACTTCTCCTTCTGGAACTGCTGATTCAATGGAGACAATTGCTAAAGTTGATTTTAAAATAAATGAGATTATAAAAATAGTCAATAAGACTAAAGGATGTGTAGTATGGGGAGGAAGTTTAGGAATGGTTCCTGCAGACACTAAAATCATAAATGTAGAGAAAATGCTTCATTTAGATCCGGAGGCACAATTATTAGCTTCTATAATGTCAAAAAAAATTGCTGCAGGAAGCAATTATATAGTAATACATATTCCTTATGGTAAGTCTGCAAAAGTAGATAAAAAAAAGGCAGTTAGATTAAGGAAAAAATTTTATAAATTAGGAAAATATTTTAATAAAGAAATAAAATGCATTCTAACTAAAAGCAAAGGGCCATTAGGAAATGGAATAGGCCCAGCTTTAGAAATAATTGATGTTATTAGAGTATTAGATCAAAATAAAAAAGGTCCTTCTTTATTAGAAGAGAGATCTTTAGTTTTAGCAGGAGAACTTCTTGAGATGACAAAAAAAGCTAATAAAGGCGAAGGAAGAAAATTAGCAGAGAAGATACTTCATTCTGGAAAAGCATTTAATAAATTTAAGGAAATCGTAAGAGCTCAAGGAGGCAATACAAATTTTGATAATATAAAATTAGGAAAATTTAAGAGGGATATTTACGCAAGCAAATCAGGAAAAATTATTGATATTGATAATAAAGAAATAAATTCTTTAGCAATAATCGCAGGATGTCCTACAGATAAATCTGCAGGAATCTATCTTTATTCTTTAAGAGGAAGTTATATAAAAAAAGGAGAAAAACTTTTAACTATTTATTCAGAATCAAGAAGTAGAATAAGACAAGCAGAAAAGTTTTATAAAAATAAAGGAATTATAAAAATAAAATAGAACAACTAATTTTTTAAATTCAATCTTTCTAGAAAAGTTATGGAGAAGGATAAACTTGTAGAATATTTCAGAAAAAATCTAAAGAAAGGATATCCTCTAGATTCATTAAAATTAGCATTAATAAATCAAGGTTACTCCAGAATTTTAGTTAATTCTGCTATTCAAGAAGTTAATAAAGAATTAGCAAAAGAAGTTCCTAAATTTAAAGAAGAGCCTAAAATAACTTATGAGATCATTAATGAGAATAATCAACCTATTAAATTGAAAGAATCTTGGTTGAGAAGATTATTTAGAATTTAGCTCTCAAATAGTAACCTTTAAAACTTGTTGAATAATTTCTAAGATATGTAGTTTTCTTAAATTATACTCAGAAAACTATTCTAGCCGCCATCGCATAACGGTATTGCATCCGGCTTGAGCCCGGAGCCTCTCGGGGCTTCCCCGTTCGACTCGGGGTGGCGGCGTTTAGATTTTTTTAGGAAACTTTAAAATTATCTGTTTTCTTATATAGAGATGGATATTAAATCAAAAATATTACTTTTTATAATTTTAGGAATAATAGTAATTTTAATTTTCTTAACAAATTCTTTCACTGGTAAAAGTGTTGATTTTCAAAACTCTCCCTCTCCAAGGATAATAGATGTTAAATGTGAAAAAATTTATTCTGATTTAGTTCCAGAAATAAAGTTAATAGCAAAAGTTAAAAATTTTGGAGGAGAAGGAAATGTTATTATCACAGGAGAAATTGATGCAACAGAAGATAAATATGATGATATTAAAAAAGAAAATGTTTATTTATTAGAAGAAGAGTCTAAAGAAATAATATTTTATTTTAAAGCTGAAAAAATTATAGATGCTAAATGTTTTGCTAAAGCCACTCTCTCTTAAATCTCATTATAAAGCCTCAGACAGGATTCGAACCTGCGACCTATACCTTACGAGGGTATTGCTCTACCACTGAGCTACTAAGGCATTTATAAAAAGAATATAATCAATTATAAAAATTAGTATTCTTTTAGAAATTAAATCCTTTTTATTATCTTTGCTTAATGATTAAGCTACGACTAATAAAGAGTTAGTGTGCTCTCTTCTTTTAGAGATAAATTGAATTTTATCCGAAGAGTGCACTGAGTCCTTCTGCTGCAGCTTCTTTTTTCTCTTCTTTAGGCTTTTCTTCTTTCTTTTCTTCTACAGAAGTAGTTTTATCTGTTTCAGCAGAAGAAGAAACTAATTTCGCATTTTCTAATTCTTTATCTATGTCAACTCCCTTTAAGCTAGTTATCAATGATTTCACTTTGTTTTCATCTATTTCTTCACCAGTAGCTGCAACTACTTTCTTTAGATTCTCTTCATTTATCTCCTTTCCAGTTTTGTGCAACAAAAGTGCTGCATATATATATTTCATCTTATTTTTCCTTAGATTTATTTTCTAATGAATTTAATTCTCTTTTTTTATTAATTATTAGAGAATACAGACCATCTCTGATCAACTGTGTACATCCTACTGCTTGAGTATTAATCTCTTTTTCCATATATTTTTCTAATTTGTCTAAATTTTCTTTATAGAAATCTAAAGCTTCTTTTGTTCTTCTTATATTATAATTTAAATTATTCATTTTTTTTCTCCTCTTCTTCTAAATTTTTTTCATTAGAAGAAATTTCTGAACTTTCGTTATTAAACTTTTCTAAAGCTTCAGCATTTATCTCTGCTTTTTGCAATAAAAAGATTATTGTTTCCTCAGTTACATATCCAATCTCAATAGCAAAAGGTAGAGATTTAGAATAAATTTTTCTAAACTCTTCAATTGTTCCTTCTTTATCTATTTTTATATCTAAATATAATTTTTTATTTTCATTGTCAAATGCACAAAGAGGAATAAAACCAATCTTAAAAGGTTTTATTTCAAGTTTAGTCATAATTTCTGCAGCTATAGATGAAATCTTTTCTCCTTCTCTTACAATAATCTTTGGTTCTTTTATATTTATTTTCCCTTTTTCTATTTGAATCTGTATTCCTAAAGAACCCAATTCACTTATTGCAGGTCCTGGAACTAAACTAGTAGGTCCTGCTTGAACTTCAATATCTTTAGAAGACTCTTGTCCTGCTCTTGCTTTAGCAGGAGTTTTATTTTTGATAAGCTCTAATGCTAAATCAAAACAATCTAAATCTGAAAATAAAATTGCTACATCCTCTTTGATATTTAATTTAAGTTTTTTAATATCCTCTTCTGAAGAATCTAAGGCCCTAAATATGAGACTCTTTTTTGGAACTTTTATTATAGCTTTACTTCTTAGTCTTTTACTTATCTCTTGAAATTGAGATGCAGGAATGCCTTTTATAGATGCTATTAGTATAGTCTTTTTATTTTTTATTAACTCTGAAAACTCTTTTACTTTTTCTATTTTATTTTCATCAGGTTGATTACTTTCTCTCATTGTACTTTTCTTGGCTTACTCATAGTAAATTTTAATTTAATATTTTTTATATTATCTTTATCTCTTGGTAATGATTTTAAAATAGAATTATAAATAGTTAGAATATTCTCAATAATCTCCTCATCTTTCATACTTTGTTTACCAACACATAATTTTATACTTGCTTCTTTTACCCTTATTCTAACACTTTTGTTTATCTTTTCTTTTATTTCTTTGATTGTTTTCTCATTACTTTCAGTTATCATTCCTAATTGAGGAGAAGGCATCTTACCAGCAGGACCTAAAACTCTTCCGAAAGTTGTAGCAACTTTTGGCATTAATCTTGCTTGAGAAATAAAAAAATCATATTTTTTTATTAAGTTTTTTAATATCTTCTTGTCAGAATATTTCTTAAATTCAGATTCAGTAATAGTATCTATATCTTCTCTTCTTGATTCTAGAAAAGCTGCTATCTTTTTATCCTTTATTTTATATGGAACGAGAACAAAAAGATTAATATTACTTTTTTTAACATCAAATTTTTTAAGATTAATTATCAAATCTATAGATTGATTAAATTTTCTTTCTTTATCTTTCTTTAACTCATTAAGAGCTTTCTGAATATTTTCTTTAAATTCCATGAATATAACCTCCCACATTATTCGCTAGCAACATAGAAACTATTTGCTTACGATATGGTCCAATCGGTAAAATTTTTAGAGAATTATAGTTTATAAATTATTTGGTTAGATAAATTCTAAAAGATTAAATTTTTTATTAAATAATGAATATAATAACCTCTGCAAGAGATTTATTTTATAAAAAGAAATTAGACAGAGTTTATGATGAAATGGAAAGGATATTAGAGAGAAATTTATTAGATTATAAAAAAGCGAGAAGTCTTCTTTTAGAATATTCTAAACTTGTTAAAGATATTGAGAAAGATAGTACTTTTAATAAATCTGAAAGAGGAATATGGTCTTCAAGATTATATGAAGAATATGAACCAGCTTATAACAGATTAAAAGCAAGAATAAACTATCTTTTATTACAATAATTCTTAAAAACTTAAAATTAATCCTTAAGCTATGGAATTAATTGCATTATTATCTTCTGGAAAAGGCTCATGGGGGCAGGTTTCTGGATTAATGAAATATGGAGATTGGGAGAATATAATAATTCTTGGAGACAACTTTTCAAAAAAATTTTCTCATGAAAAAAATTTTGAATTTATAGAGATAGATTTAAGTAAAAGAATAACTGATTTAAAGGAAGAGTTTTCTAAAAAATTAAAAGGAAAGATAGATGGAACTGAAGTCGCATTATCCATTGCTTCTGGAGATGGAAAAGAACATATGGCACTAATTTCTGCTTTAATAAATCTTCCAGTAGGAATAAGATTTGCAGCTTTGACTAAAGAAGGAATTCTTGATTTATAAAAAATTTAAAAATAAAATAACTTAGCTCTATTTCCACAAATAAATATAAAATTTAAAATAAATTAAAAAATAATTAAAACTTTAATTGACTATTTCTTCTTTTTTTTCTTAGCTTTTGTTTTTGTTTTCTTCTTTGTTGTCTTTGCTTTCTTCTTTGCTGCCATTTAAAACCTCTTTTTTAATTAATAAATTAAAAGATCCATTGTTTAAATATTTTTCTTTTATTTAAAAGAAATAATCCAGAATATCATTAATAATAAAAGAATAAGTAAAAAGAAATAAGTGATAAATTTGAAAGCTCTCTCTGCTTTTTTCTTACTCTTTGTTATTCCCAATATAGTGAGATAAAAGAATCTTCCTCCGTCGAAGATTCCTACAGGAAGCATATTTATTAATGCTACACTCACACTTATTAAAATTATCCACCATAATAAATTATAGATAAATGAACCTAGACTTCCAATTCTTGATTCATAGTATATATGAGATTCTTTGAAAGAAGATATTGAATCTACAACTCTTCCCATAAGTCCACTTCTTTTATATTCGCTGAAACTTATACCTAACCACGCATTTTTATTTTCTGGATTTTCTCCTAAAACAATATCCATATTATAAGGCTCTCCTTCATCATCTTTAATTGTTAAAGTTACTCTTTCTCCAGGAGAATAATTATTAATTTCTTTTGATAATTCTTCTATACTTGTAACTTCTTCTTCTTCAATTTTTAAGATAGTATTCTCTAATTTTGTTTTTATAGCAGGAGAATCATAATACATATATGCATATTTTCCATCAGAAGAAATTTTTTTGAAGCCTACATAATTCTGATTTTGTATTTTAATCTCTTGGAAAGTTCTATTTTCATCTATTAATGAGAATACTACCTCATAACTTGGATTCTTTAATAAAACTCCATTCATCATAGTTATAGAGGAAATATTAACAAGATTATACGCATAATCATCATAGATAACTCCTGATGGAGTAAATGCTAAAGAGAAAAATAAGAAAATTATTATAAAAAAGAAGATTGCTGTGAGAACATTAGCAAAAGTTCCTGCAGATAAAATTGCCATTTGTTTAAGTTTACTTGCTCTTTCTAAACTTTTTTCATCTTGTTCTACAAATGCTGCTAAAAATACAGGAAAGAAAAATGGAAAGAATCCAAATCCAGTTGATTTTATTTTAACATTATACCTCTTCATAAAAATTCCATGAGCAAACTCATGAGGAATTGCAATTATTGCTAGAATAATAATAAAATAAATGAAGTAAAAAGGAGGAAGTCCAGGAATTACTTTATCAATATAAGGAATAATTGGCATAATAGGAGGAATTTTTATTGCTTTAACAAAAGCAGGTTCTAATAAATAAATTTTTACTATATGATAAGAAAGATAAATGATTCCAATCATTAATAGATATCCTAAAAAGATAGAAAAATAACCCAGAGCTTTTAATGTTTTTTTATATTTTTTCCCAATATAATTAATTAATTTAATTCCTAATTGAGTTCTATATAGATATAAGAGGCCCTCTCTTTTTAGATTCTTTCTTTTTGAATATAAAAATAGAGAAACAAAGATTACAAATAAGATTAACAAAACTATATCATAGATTATAAAATTCATTTCCAATATTCCTCTTTTATTTTTTTCTCAAAGGTCTAAAACTTCTTTTCTTGCATTTTCTACATCTTACTTTCCCTTTGATTATCTTCTGAGGATCTGCTCTTATCTTTGTTTGACAATTTTTACAAACAAAAACATTCTTAAATAATCTATTTTGTGCTTCTTGTATTTTTGCCATTTTATAATTTTCTCTTAACTATTTTTTTACCTTCAATATCCCAATATTCACAATTTCCATTTTCCTCCAGAGAATCAAGAATATCCTCTTCAGGACAATCTATGTCAAATGTCTCAAAGCTTGTTAAGTCCATGATATTCACCTGTTTATCTCTTTTAGATAAAACCTGTGCTTTATTCTTTCTTACTTCAGGAACTTCAAATCTTTCATGACCGGGAGTTACAAAAACTTTTTTTTGTCCATTAATCAGCCCAACAGCTTCTATTCTTACTTTTGCATGTCCATGTTTTCCGGTTTTACTTACATCCATCTTTTTTACAGTGTAAGGCTCTTTTTCAATTAAAATATTAGCTCCTACTTTAGCTTCAGTGGCATTAATAAACTTTAGGACCATAGATTAAGAAAAAAAATACATTTATAAAGATTTTTAATTAGGAAAATTAAAATGGTATTAAAATCAAAGGACTTTATTGAAATAAAGTTTACAGGAAAAACAGAAGAAGGAGAGATTTTTGATTCTAACATAGAAGAAGATTTAAAAAAAAGTAAGAAAGAACTTTCAGAAATAAATTCTAAATCATTTATTTTCTGTTTGGGTGAAGGAATGTTTCTTAAAGGAGTCGATAATTTCTTGATAGGAAAAGAGATTGGTAATTATGAAATAAATCTAAAACCAGAAGAAGCTTTTGGTAAAAGACAACAACAACTTGTTCAGATAATTCCAATGAAAATATTTAAGGAACAAAAATTAAATCCATTTCCAGGAGCAATTTTTAATTTTGATGGGAAAATAGCAAGAGTATTAACTGTTTCTGGAGGAAGAATTTTGGTTGATTTTAATAATCCTTTAGCAGGAAAAACTGTAAATTATAAATTGAATGTATTAAGAAAAGTCGAAGATTTAAATGAGAAAGTAAAGGCGTTAATAGACTTTTTTTTCAGAAGAAATTTAAAATTTGAGATTAAAGATAAAAAGATAATCTTAGAAGTTGACAAACAGATTTCTAAGTTTGTTGAGCTTTTTAAAGATAAATTTAAGGAACTGTTAGATTTAGAAATAGAGATTAAAGAAATTGAAAATAAAGAAAATTTGTCTAAAGTATCTAATAAACAACAATAATATTTATTAAGTTTTTAACAATTTTGATTGTTATGAGAAAAAATAATAAAAATACTCTTGAAGAAGGTTGCTTTTATTTAGGTTTTAATGGAGACTTACTCTATCATCCAATTAATAAAGAGGAATCTATTGAAGGGCCTAATGGAGATAATGGAAAAGAACTTACTAAAGAAAAATATAAATTTATAAGTTATTTAAATGAGGAAGTATTTATTTCTTATGATGGAAACTACCTTGGAGAGAAATTATTAAAGATAAAGGATCCTCATAAGTTTGTAGGAAGAAATTACAAAAAACTTGAATGGATTGAAGATAGATTAAAACAAGATAAAATTCTATAGAAATAATCAAAAAATCACAACAATCCTTAAAAATAATCAAATGTTGTTTTTTCTATGGAAGAGATTTATAATGATATGATTTCTGATGTAAAACAAATTGATAAAGAGCTAGAAGAACTTCTAAAAAAACAAACTGCTAAGATTAAAGTAATTGGAGTTGGTGGTGGTGGAGGAAATTCCTTAAGTAGAATGAGGGAGATTGGAATAAAAGGAGGAGAATTAATTGCTGTGAATACAGATGCTCAAGATTTATTATATGTTAATGCTGACCAAAAAATTCTAATTGGAAAAGAGTTAACTCAAGGATTGGGTGCAGGAAGTAATCCTAAGATAGGACAAGAAGCAGCAAAAGAATCAGAGTCAGAAATAAAAAAGAAAATTTCAGGAAGTGATATGATTTTTATAACTTGCGGTATGGGAGGAGGAACAGGAACAGGTGCAGCTCCTGTAGTTGCCCAATTAGCTAAGAAACAAGGAGCTTTAACTATCGGAGTAGTAACTCTTCCTTTTACTATAGAAGGAAGAAAAAGAATTGAAAATGCAATGGAAGGTTTAGAAAGAATGGACTCTGTAGTAGATACCTTGATTGTTATTCCTAATGATAAACTCTTAGAATTAGCTCCTGAATTACCACTACACACAGCATTTAAGATTGCAGATGAAATCTTGACGAATGCTGTTAAAGGAACTACAGAATTAGTTACTAGCTCAGGATTAGTTAATTTAGATTTTGCAGATATAAAAACAGTTATGTCTAATGGAGGTGTTTCTCTAATTGGAATGGGAGAATCAGATACTGCACAAAGAGCTCAGGAAGCTGTGGAAAAAGCGATTGATAATCCTCTTCTTGATGTGGATATATCTGATGCTACAGGTGCTTTGGTTAATATTATTGGCGGTTCAGATATGAGTTTAGATGAATGTAAGACTATAATTGAAATTATAGGAGATAGGCTAAGTCCAGAAGCTCGATTGATATGGGGAGCGCAGATTTCAGAAGATATGGGAAAATCTATTCGAGTTTTATTGATAGTTACAGGTGTAAAGAGTAGTCAGATTTTAGGAGAAGGAGAATCAATAGAATCAAAAAAACATAAAGAAATAGAGGAAGAATTAGGAATTGAATTCTTTGAATGAAATGGATTCAGATAAAATTTTAAGAGTTGGAAATCGATTAGTTTCTTTTTTAGAGGCATCTTTAGATAAAGGAAAACCTCTTTGTGATAATAGAATTCATAATAAAATAAGTTTCTATATAAATTCTCTTGCCTCAGATTATGAGACTAAGAAAATAAGAGAACTAAGAGATAACTATCTTAATTATCTTGTCAGAAGAACAAATGAAGATAGATAGTCTAATACTTCTAAACTTTAGATAATTATTTTCCAAATATTTTAAAAACTCTTTTCTCTTTTATCTCTTATGAAAAATTTATCAATAAAAGTAAAATCATTTTTTATAAAATGTAAAAGAGTATGGTATTCTCTAAGAAAACCAACTAGAAAAGAATTTGAACAGATTGCAAAAATATCTGCTATTGGAATAGGTATTCTTGGAATTATAGGTTTTATAATTTCTATTTTTATGAAGTTTTTTTTCTAAAGAAAACTTTATAAAAATATATAGTTAATCTATAATATAATGAATAGGAGATGGTATCAAACAACTGGATTAATTCTAATCTTAATAGGAATTACTTCTGCTTTTTTTGTAGTATATGATAATTTTAATAGAATTTATCCCACTGAATTAGTCATTGGAATAATTTTTGCTGTCATAATTTTAATATCTCTAATTATTCCAGGAATATCTTTAATGAATGTTAAAGAAAATAAATTGACAAAAGCTTGTTTAATTTTAATTCTTATAGGATTTGGGATAATGATTCTGTCCTTTATTTTAGCTTTAACTCAAAGAGGAGATCCTTTTGGATACGGTATGGCCTTACTTGGAGGATTAATTCTTGCAGGAAGTTTGTATGTAATTGCAATTATTATTCTAGTTGTTAATAAATTAAAAAAGAGAATTATTATAAAGTAGATTAATAAAGATTAAAAAAGATTAAACAATAAAATTTATAAATTATAATTTTCAAATAATATTATTATTCTTTAATTATTTTAGAATTAAGGGATAGCCGGAGCAAAATGATATTCATCATAAAAGTTACTACAAATAAAGAAGAGAAAGCAATAGATATGATAGCTGAAAGAGTAGAAAAAAAAGAATTAAATGTTTTTTCAGTTTTAAGACCTCATGGACTAAGGGGATATGTGCTATTAGAATCTGAGGATAGAGATTCTGCTGAAGAAGCTGTTTTTAATTTGCCTTATGTTAAAGGAATCATTGGAAAAACTATTGAATATGATGAAATAAAAAATATGGTAGAACCTTCTCCTGAGGATATTTCAATAGAAGAAGGAGATATTATAGAGATGATTTCAGAACCCTTCAAAAAAGAAAAAGCGAAAGTTTTAAGAGTTGACAAGCAAAAAGAAGAAGTAGTAGTAAGTTTGTTAGGAGCAGTTGTTCCTTTACCAGTAACTGTTAAGTTAGATAATGTTAAAGTTATAAGGAGAGAAGAAGGAGAAGAATGATAAAAGAAACTTATGATATGTTAAAATTAAGATATAAAACAAGCAGAATTGATAGGAATATTCGTAAAATTGATGAATTGTTATATCATTCTGATGATGCTTTATTTGAATATGGCCCCTTTAACCAAGAATTTTTATCAATTTTGGTTAAGGAGATATCAAAATTAGAAAAGAAAAGAGAGAATTTAACTGAACAAAAAAATAAATTAGAAAATAAATTCATTGTTTATAAAAATGCAGATTAAACTTTTAGCAGAAGGAGGAAATATGAAACCTGGCCCTGCTTTGAGCCAGAAATTAGGACCAGCAGGAGTTAATATAAATCAAGTAATACAAAAAGTTAATGAGTCTACAAAGAATTTTTTAGGAATGAAAGTTCCTGTAGAACTTGATATTAATAATAATACCAAAGAGATTAGTATTCAGGTTTTTTCACCACCTGTTGCAGAATTATTAAAGAAAGAATTAAAAGTTGATAAAGGCTCAGGAAATCAAAAAAATCTTAATGTGGAAAATGCTTCTATAGAGCAAATAATTTTAATAGCAAAAACAAAGTTTCCTAATCTTCTATGTAGAGACTTAAAATCAGCAGTAAAAACAGTAGTAGGAAGCTGTTTGAGTCTAGGAATTTTAATTGAGAATAAAAATCCTGTAGATATAGAGAGGGAAATAGAAGAAGGGAAATATGATAAAGAAATTCAAGAGGAGAAAACTGAAACTTCAGAAGAAAAGAAAAAAGAACTTAATGATTATTTTTTAGAAATAAAGGAGAAACAAGAAAAATCAGCAAAACAGCAGGAAACAAAAGAAGTTGTTGAAAATCCTGCAGAAGAAAAGAAATAATTTATAAATGATTATAGCCCTTTTTTATAGAGGGGCTGTGGGGTAGCTTGGTAGCCTTTCAGGTTTGGGACCTGACGACCCCGGTTCAAATCCGGGCAGCCCCATACTCAATACAAAATGCCAACAAAATCAAAAAAAACAAAATCAGCAGGAAGATTCGGAGCAAGATATGGAAAGAGAGTAAGAGATAGATTAACTAAAGTAGAATCAAAGCAGAGATTAAAACAAAAATGTCCTTATTGTGGAAAAACAGCAAAGAGGATATCAAAAGGAATTTGGCAATGTACAAATAAAAAATGTAATAAAAGATTTGCTTCAAATACATATTATTTAGAATAAAATGGTAGTTTACAAATGTTTCAAATGTGGAAGGAAGATAAAAAGTGAAGAACTTAGTAAGAGATTCGTTTGTCCTAATTGTGGAAGCAAGATTTTTTTTAAATCAAGAGTAAAAGTAAAAAAAATAAAAGCAGAATAAATTAAAGGACTATTAAGATGGAAGCAAATGAGAAAATACAAGAATTACAGAATATAGAACAAAACTTACAGAATTTAATTTATCAAAAACAAGCATTTCAAATAGAGATTTCAGAAACATCTTCAGCATTAAAAGAAATTGAGGAAGCTGGTGATGAAACTTTTAAGATTATTGGACAATTAATGATTAAAACAGAGAAGTCAAAAATAAAAGAAGAACTTTTAAATAAGAAGAAAATTCTAGAATTGAGAATAAAATCAATTGAAAAACAAGAAAATTCTTTAAATGAAAAATTAGAGAATTTAAGAGAAGAGATAATAGGTTCTGAGAAAAATAATTCCTAAAGAAACATTCAAAAAATTACAGAAATCTTTATAAATCTGACGTTTTTAAATTTAACATGGTTTTTGAGAGGATAAAGAAAGCATTTTCAGATTCTACAAACGAATTTGATGAAGAATATCTTGAAATTGATTTAGGAAAAGAAGAAAAAGAGAATAAGGTCCTTGTAAAATTATTTGTTCTGAAAGAATATGAAGATGTTACTGAAATTTTAAATTCATTAAGAGAAGGTTATACAATTGCAGTAATTGATATAAAGATTTTAAGACAAAAAGATTCTATTGAACTAAAAAGAGCTGTTTCAAAAATAAAGAAAACTGCTGATGCTTTGGAAGGGAATATAGCTGGATTTGGAGAGAATATTGTTATAGTCACTCCTTCTTTTGCAAAGATACATAAAGAATTATCAAAACCAAAAGAAGAAAAGAGTAAGTTTGACGAATGGTGATTTTTTAAATATTAAATCTGTAATTTTATTATGAAAAATTTATTTATTCCAGCAAAACTTAAATTAGAAATTAATAAAGAAAAAATTAAAGAAATCTCAAGAAATCTTCCTAGAAATATAGCAATAGCATATTCAGTTCAATATGAGGATTATGCTAAAAAGATTAAAGATTTTTTAATTACAGATTATAAAATTACAAAATTTATTCAGGTCTTAGGATGTTTAAAACCAACTTTTCCAAAAAATACTGAAGCTATTCTTTTAATATCTGATGGAAAATTTCATGCTATCTCTCTTGCTTATGAAACAAAACTTCCAGTATATCTTTTAGAAAACAATAAAATAATAAGAATTTCAGATGAGGAAAAAAGAACTCTTGAGAAGAAATATAAATCTGCCTTAGTTAACTATCTTAATTCAAATAATCTCGGAATTTTAATATCTAATAAACTCGGACAAGAAAGATTAAATAGAGCTTTAGAAATGAAAAATAAGATAAAAAATAAGAAATCTTATCTATTTATATCTAATAATATAAATACTAATGAATTTGATAATTTTCCGGAGATTGAATGTTGGATTAATACTGCTTGTCCGAGATTAGATATGGAAAGTAATAAAATAATTAATTTTGATAGATTAGCAGAAGTATATACTTAGTTTAAAAAAGCATATTTTGTTATATTACAAAAATTTACTTCTTATTAATAATTAGTATATCCCAAATAGATTAAATATAATTTTTAAAATATACTTAAATAATTTTTGTTAAATATTAGCAATATTAAAAACAGTTTTTAATGCTACAATCATTGTTGCAGGTACAAATAAAGCAAGTAAGGCTCCGAAAGTTGAAGAGACTACATCTCCAATTCCTATTCCTATTAAAGAGCCAGAGACACTTTCCATTCCAAATTTACTAATGATTACTATTATAGCTCCAGCATATAAAAAAGCCTGAGAATCTTTCCAAGCAGAAATTTTAATTGAAAATCCAACCATTATTCCTAATAATAGCAAAATTCCATAAATCTGAGTACTATACTTAGTTATAGCTTCTATAGACAAAAATGAAGAAGTACTAACTCCAATTATTACTGCTAATAATACTCCAATTAGAAAAGACCAGGCTCCAATAGAATTTTCTTTTGATTTTATAGTCATTTTATCTAATTTTATTCTTTTGATTTTGTAACTCTTTTTATATCAATAAAAGAGCTCTCTTAAATATATAAACTTTTTGAAAAATATCTATAAAAAAGTATATTCTCTAAAATAAAAAACTTTATAAACCATAGTAACTCTAAAATGATTACAAAATGAAAAACAAGATTTATATCAGTTTGATTTTAAGCATTTTTGCTTTTGTATTCTTATTTGGATTAGCAAGTGCATTAAACATCAATGTTGCTCCTTCAAGTATAGAATTAAGTCCTTATGATAATTCTAAAGAACTAACAATAATCAATGAGGATAATGAAAACTTTGACCTTTCTTTAAGCACAGACACTTTAATAGTAGGAAATGTTCAAGTGGATATTCTTAATACTACAGAATTAAATAATGTTTCTATTGCTAAAATAAAAATATCAGCAGATTCAGAAGAAATAGAAGAAAATATCGATTTTGGTGAGTTTTTTGAAAATTCATTTACTTTGACTATAAAAGATAGAGAAAATAGTTCTATTAGAGATACTCAAGAGATATTTATCAAATTATCTAATAATAAATTCTGTGATGAAGAAAATACTGCAGATTTAGACATAGATATTGAGAGTATTGATGTTATTAAAGGATTTGGAGATGATGATGAATATTGGTATCCCTTAGATGAAATAGAAATAGAAATAGAAGTGTCTGATCCTGAATATGATGTAGAAGATATAGAAATTGAATTTTGCTTGTATGATTTAGAGGAAAATGAATGTATATTAGATGAAGATGATATTGAAATAAGTGAAGATGATTTTGATTTAGATGAAGGAGATAAGATTAAAACAATTTTATCCTTTAAAGTTGACCCAGAAGAATTAACTTCAGGAAATAAAGATTATAGAATTTATATTAAAGCAATAGGAGAAATAGATGATAAAAATTATGAGGAAGAAAATGAGGAAACTTGTGTTTCTGTTTATGAAGATATAGAAATAGTAACAGATGATGAATTTGTTATAATTGATAATATAGTTTTAAATAAAGAGATATTCCAATGTGGTGAAGAATTAAGAATCACTGCTGATGTTTGGAATATAGGTGATGAAGAGTTAGAAGATGATGAGATATTTGTTAGAGTATATAATAAAGATTTGGAAATTGATGAAAAAATAGAATTTATAAGAGGAATAGATGAGATGGATAAAGAAGAATTAGATTTAATATTTAAGATTCCTAAAGAAATAGAAGAAAAATTTTATGTTATAGATATGTATGCTTATGATGATGAGGATATGTATGCTAATGATATTTATGAAAATAGTGAAGATGATATAGCAAAATATTTTGTCTCAGTTAAAGTTGAAGGAAATTGTGTAAAAGAAATAGAAGATCAAGTAGTAGTTTTTGCTAATTTAGAATCTGCTGCAAATGCAGGAGAAAAAATGATAGTAAAAGCAACAGTTATGAATCTAGGAGATGATTCTTCAATTTATGCAATTAATGTAGCTAATTATGCTGGATGGGCATATTCCGCAACTTTAGATAAAACAATTTTTAATCTAGAAAAAGGAAGTTCTGAGGATGTTTTGATAACTTTAGATATTAAAGAAGATGCTTATGGAAGTAAATCTTTTGATATAGAACTTGTCTTAGATGAGCAAGTAGTATTAAAACAACCAATAACAGTTTCAATAGAGAGTTCAGAAGGAATATTTGGAGGATTAATTGAGAACATGAAAGATAATGCTCTTTTATGGAGTATAGGAATTTTAAATGTAATCTTGGTCCTAGCAATAATTATAGTTGCTATAAAATTAATAGTAAAATCTTAAAATATAAAAATACTTAAATAGATTTTTCTTATTTTTCTTATGAGAAAATCATCAAAAAGATTATCAAAAGAGATATCCTCACTTCTTACAAGATATATTCTTTTGTTAGTAATTGGTTTGCCTAATCTTTACTTGTTTTATTCTATTCTTACTCCTTTAACAGTTTATCCTGCTTATTTTTTGTTTAATTTATTCTTTGATGTTTATAGAAGTGGAAGTGTTATACTCATAAATCATTGCTTCTCAATAGAAATAATAGATGCTTGTGTTGCAGGCTCTGCATATTATCTATTATTAATTCTAAATCTTGCTCTACCAAATATAAAACTTAAAAAAAGATTGAAGATGATTTCTTTGTCTTTTGGAATTCTTCTGCTTTTAAACATTTTAAGAATATTCTTTGTAGGAACTATTTTTACTATGGGCTTTAGCAATTTAGCAGATATTACTCATAGAATTTTTTGGTATCTTTTAAGCACTTTTTTTGTTATAGCAATTTGGATCTTTGAAGTTAAATTATTTAAAATAAAAGAAATTCCTTTTTATTCAGATATAAAATTTTTATATAAAAATATAAAGTGATAGAATTTTCTTCATATATAACAAGTTTATTATTAATTATAGAGCAATTAGGATATGTTGGAATTTTTATAGGAATGACTATTGAAAGTTCTTTTTTTCCTTTTCCCAGTGAAATAATTCTCATTCCTGCAGGAGCATTAATTGCTAAAGGAGAGATGGCTCTTTTTCCTGTTTTCTTTGCAAGTTTAATCGGTAGTCTTTTAGGTGCATTAATAAATTTTTATCTTGCTTTTTTTCTTGGAAGAAAAACAATAGAACTCTTAGTTGATAAATATGGAAGATTTCTATTTATAAATAACAAGAAATTGATAAAAACAGATAATTATTTTGAAAATTATGGAGAAATAACTACTTTTATAGGAAGATTGATTCCAATAGTAAGACAATTAATTTCAATTCCAGCTGGATTCTCAAAGATGAATATCTCTAAATTTTGCTTATTTACTTTATTAGGTTCTGGTATTTGGACTCTATTTTTAATTTATACAGGTTACTTTTTTGGAAGTGAGATAAGTTCAATGAGAAAAATAATAATAACCTCAGTGATATTAATTATCTCTTTAATAATTCTGATAATCTATATCCTTAAAAGGAAAAGAACAATTAAAAAATCTTCTACATAATAAAAATCTTTTTCTAAATTTGCACTTTGCTGATGTTAATAATTATTCATTAATAATAAATGCTTTAATTATATAATTGAAAATATTCTATATTTAATTAGTGGATTATCTTGTTTAAGGTAAAATCTCTGATAATTCTTTATTATGACTGTGAATTACATTAATAATAACTATTAATAGAGTAGGATAACTCTTTTGTTAATCATAAAAATTATATTTTTAGAGGTTGTATAAAATTTAGTTAGCCTTTTCTACTTTCTTAAGTTCTGCAAATGTTTCTATCATAAATCTTTCTGTAGCTTTTAGAATTTCACAATTTTTAAAATTTATATTATAGCATGTAGGTCCAAACTGCTCCACATTTGTTTCATTAGCTTCTTTAATATTTAGATACATATACTCTCCAGATTTCTCACAAGAAATACTTTCATTTTTTATCATATTTGCACCTAAAACATCCTTATAAAGTTCTACTAAATTTGCAATAGCAAGAACAGCATGCCCTTCACAATTTATATCTCCACTAATATTTACAACTACATTCTTTAAGAATATTTCATCTCCTAATTCTCCATTAAAAGGAACCTCTTTTGATAATTTTTCAGGATTATTTCTTAGATAAATATTATAAGGAATTATTTTTCCCTGATATAGAACTGGAATAGATGTTTGATAAAAAATTAAATTATCTCCTTCTTTTATTTTTTTAAAGGAAGCACCATTATACTCAAAATTATTCTGAGAATTAATAATAAAGAATATTAATACTAGAAATAAAATTAAAATTCCAAGCCACATAAAAATATTTCCTAATAATCTACTCTGATTGTATAAATTCTTTCCTAAATCTTCTTTTTCTTTAATTTCTTTATTTGGATTATCTTCTTTTCTAATCTCTTTGTCTTTATTATTCTCCATTTTATTCTCTGTTATTCTTTCTTGTTATTATTTTTTATATTATTCTCTATTTTTTTATCTTTATAATATTTATTCTTTTATATCCAATGTTTTAAAAATAAACTCATCTGTTAATTTTATAAGATTTTCCGAAGGTCCTTCTATAAAAACACAGCTCTCATTTTGAAATATTCTACTCTCATTATTCTCTCTTATTATTATAAAATTATTTTCACAAGTTTTTATAGGAAAATTTCCATCACAATTCTCTTTATTTAAACATGCGAATTGTATTCTTCCAGCTATTTTATCAAAATTATTATAAATTTCATAATATGCTTCATTGTTATCTGAGGATATATAAAGAGGTTGATTATAATAAGAGAAGAAAGAATTTACTTTTCCCTCAATATTCTCTATTTCTTTAGGATTATTCTTAAATATAAGATAAAAATCATCTATTTCCAAGTACCATAAACTATTTTTTTCATAGAATTCAAATCCATTATATTCTACTTTGTTACTGCTCTCTGAACTTCCACTAAAACCATATCCCAAAACACTAAAAAACATAACAAATATGAGTATTACTCCTAAGATAATCTGATTTCTCTGTCTTTTTTTCTCTTCTTTCTCTCTAGAGATTATTTTTCTCATCTTATTTTTACTTGTTTAAAATATGATTGAAAAATCTATGATTTTTTCTCATCTTATTTTTACTTGTTTAAAATATGA
>CAYTGG010000014.1:0-15960 GCA_964437455.1 Candidatus Woesearchaeota archaeon
AAAACGCCGATCTCCTAGAGATAGGATGATGGTATAGTCCACACATTTACGAAAGTATTTGAGTATGTACGCGAGACAGTTTGTATTATATCTACTAGGCGTGTTGTTGTCTGAGTGAAACAATCCTCTAGTACGAGAGGAACGGGGATTGGATGCCTCTGGTGAGCGGTTGTCATTAGGCAGGCCGCATAGCTACGCATTATATAGATAAGAGCTGAATGCATCTAAGCTCGAAGCTATTCGCAAAACGAGACAACTAAGGCCGTCGAAGAAGACGACGTTGATAGAACTCTTGTGTAAGATTCGAGGTTCGCCGAGAATTTCAGCATAGAGTTACTAAAAGCTTCACTTTTGAGAATTTTAATTATTTGATTTTTCCAGTACTTATTGAGTTATTTTATACTTCTTGATCTATCCAAAACCTTTAAAAAGAATTTAAAATTTTAGATAATACTGTTAGATAAGTGAGATTCTCGAGCTGATTCTGATAGATAATTAAATTTAGGAGAGAAAATGAAAATTTACGTAGGTAATTTACCCTTTAGTGTAGGAGATGACAAGTTAAAAGAACTTTTTTCATCTTTTGGTGAGATAGAAGAAGCTGTTTTAATCAAAGATAGATTTACAGGAAGATCAAAGGGATTTGGATTCGTGACCTTTAAAGAAGATGAAGCTGCTAAAAAAGCAATTTCAGAAATGAATGACAAAGAAATTGAAGGAAGAAAGTTGAAAGTTAATGAAGCTAAACCAATGAACTCAGAGAATTCTAGAAGAGATTCTAGATAAAAAGTTTAGATTCTTTAAAAAATTTATTTTATTTTTAATTTTTATTATTTAAGATTTATACTTTAGGAGCTTTATCTTTAAAATTCCTTTATTAAATTTTATTATTGCTTTTTTTGGATTTATTTTAGGAAGAGTAGTAATATAATTATAACTTTGAGAAGATTTTTCAGAATGAAAAAAATTCTCTTTTTGAATCTTGTTTTTGTACTTCTTATTAGCTTTTATTTTTAAAAGATTGTTAGATAATCTTATAATTATATCTTTTCTATCAAAGTCTGGAAGATTAAATTCTAATGAGACCTCTTTTGAATTATTCTCCATATAATTATAATTAAAAGTATAAAAAATTTATTCTATCTTTTTAGAATTCTTAATTAATTTTACAATCTCAAAAAGAATTAGTCCAGAGAATATAAAAGGAAGAATAAGAATCCAATCTTTTAAATTAAGAGGTACAACTCCAAAAAATTCACCTATAAAAGTATAGATAAGAAGGAGATGTATTCCAATTGAAAATAAGACAGATCGATTTATCCATTTATTTGAGAGAAGATTATTTCTTAAAAGAGATTTATCTGAACGGCAAGTATAAACAAAAAGTAATTCATAAAAGATTATTGTAGTTAAAACAATAGTTCTAATTTTTTCTATAGTATATCCAAAAGAGATTCCTATTAGATAAACTGTAAAAGATATTGCAAATGCAAATAAACCTGCAAAAATTACAAATTTCCATATATTATCAAGTAGGCTCTTTTCTTTTCTAGGTTTAGTCTTCATTACATCTTCTTCTTTCTCAAATACTAAACTTAAAGCAGGAAAAGAATCTGTAATTAAATTAATCCAAAGAATTTGTAAAGGTAATAAGGGTAATGGTAATTTTAAGAATAGCGTTACTAAAACCAAAAGAATCTCGTCAAAGTTAACTGCTAAGAAATACTTTGTAAACTTTTTTATATTATCATAAGTCTTTCTTCCTTGCTTAACTCCCTCAACTATTGAAGCAAAATTATCATCTGTTAAAACCACATCAGAAATCTCTCTTGCTACATCACTTCCTCTTATTCCCATAGAAATTCCTACATCTGCAGCTTTTAATGCCAGAGAATCATTCAATCCATCTCCAGTTATTGCAACAATCTCTGAATTTTCTTGAAGAATTTGAGTTATTCTTAATTTTTGATTTGGAGAAGTTCTTGCGAATATTCCTATATTATAAATTTCTTTTTTTAATTCTACATCAGTCATCTTAATCAAATCAGTTTCTGTTATAGCTTTTCCTTCTATACCTACTTGTTTTGCAATAGCCATAGCAGTAATCTTAGAATCTCCAGTAATCATTTTTATTTTTATTCCAGAATCTTTACATAATTTTATTGCTTCTTTTACCTCTTTTCTAGGAGGATCAATCATTCCTACAAAACCTAAGAAAGTTAAATTCTCTTCTTGTAATTTTTCACCATAATTAAAGTTTCTAAAAGCAAAGGCTAATACTCTTAATGCATCCTCTTCCATTTTTTTGGATTGCTTTAATATTTCTCTTTTTCTCTCTTTAGATAGCTCTTTTGTTCTTCCATTTATTAATTCGTATTTACATATTCTCAAAATTTTTTCTATCGCTCCTTTAGAATACATAATATTATTTTTTCCATTATTTCTAACTACAGACATCATCTTTCTTTTAGAATCAAATTCAAACTTTTTTATACTTGGTTCTTTTTCAATCAAAGATTTCTTGTTTAATCCTAAATCTAAAGAGGCAGATACTAATGCCTTTTCAGTAGGATCTCCGATAATCTCATATTTATCTTTTATTACTTCAAATCTGGCATTATTACAAAGTATTCCTGTTTTAAATAATTCATAAATTTCTTTATCTTTGTTTATACTTATTTCTTTATTCTCTATAAAAAGTTTTTTTTCTTTTTTAATATAAAAAGAATTATTTGTGAATATCCTTTCAACATTTATTCTTTCTTGAGTGATTGTACCTGTTTTATCTGAACAGATAATAGTAACACTTCCAAGACTTTCAACTGCAGGAAGTCTTCTAATTATAACATTTCCTTTTGACATTGCTAGTGAAGATATAGCAAAAGATATTGCCAAAACAGCAGGAAGTCCTTCTGGAATTGCTGAAACAGCTAAAGCTATAGACACAAGAAATATATTCATTAAATCAAAATGTTCTAAGAATCCCAATAAAGTTACTATTCCAATAATAAAAAGAACAATTAATCCAATTTGCTTTGAGAACTTATCTAATCTTTTCTGCATAGGAGTTTTTGAAATTTCTATATCCTGAAGATTTTCTGCAATTTTACCAAATTCTGTATTACTTCCTATTGAGACTACAACAGCTTTTGAGGTTCCTTTTACTATGGAAGTTCCCATATAAACCATGTTTATTCTTTCAGCTAAAACAGTATTTTTAGAAATTTTTTTGGATTCTTTATTTACAGGTAAACTTTCTCCGGTTAATATTGCTTCATTTGTTTGCAGATTTTCAGATTCTATTATTCTACAATCAGCATTAACTTTATCTCCAGAATTTAATAAGACTAAATCTCCTGGAATTAGTTCTATTGAAGGAATAATCTTCTGAATTCCATCTCTAATTACTCTTGATTTTGGAATAACTAACTTCTTTAATTTTTGAATTGCTTTCTCTGCTTTATATTGCTGAGAAAATCCTAATCCTGCGTTTAAGATAATAATTATACTTATTATTATTCCATCAATCTTATTTCCGATAATAAAAGAAAAAATAGAGGCAATTAATAATATGTAAATTAAAAAAGAATTAAATTGTTGAAGAAGAATTTTTATATTTCTTAATCTCTTTTTTTTCTTAATATCATTTTTTCCATATCTTTTTCTTCTTTTTATAATCTCCTCCTGACTTAATCCTCTATCAGAAGTTTTTAATTCCTTAAATATTTCCTCTTTTGTTTTTGCAAAATAATCCATATTATTCTACAGAAGGAAAACTTTTTAAAACATACCCCTAATCTATTATAATAAGTCAGGTAGTTAACTTTCGGAATTCAGTTTTTAGATAAACAAATATCAAGATAATGATATTGAATTCTGAGGAAGGTCTGTCCACCTTTTAAAAAACTATCTCGTGAAAGTGAGATTGTCGTAAGGCAAGGCAATGTTAAAGAAACGACACAGTTCGTCTTTGCTCTAAGAGAAATCTTGAGCACATTCGTTTTATATCGAATGAGAGTTATGAAACTTGCGTTGAACTAAGAAAGACGAAATTTGATGAAACGAGCATCCTAGTTGGTGCAAGGCTCAGAGCTGCTAAGTGGAATGTTAACATGTTCGGTTCGATTGACGACGAACAACAGAAGATGGCCTATTCCTGACTTATTTTTTAATTTTAATAACATTTAAAAAACTTATAGATATTTATTTATCAAGGGTAGGTAGCTCAATGGGAGAGCACATGACTGAAGATTACAAAAAAACTTTAAGTTTTTTATGTTTATTATTAATAAAATAGTTTATTAGAAATAGAAGAAATCAGAGATCATGGTGTTGAGGGTTCGATTCCCTCTCTACCCATTTTCAAAACATTTATAAAAAGAAAATAATTAATTTAATTATGTCAGAAAAAAAAGAGGATTTTGAATTAATAAATTATACTTTAGGAATAATTAGTATAGTCTTAGCATTTTTCCAACCATTAGCAGCATTTATTTTTGGAATTATTGGATTTGTTAAAAGTAAAAATTCAAAAACAGATATTTCGAAAAAAGCAAATAAACTCAATCTTATTGGTATAATAGTAAGTATTGTTATGATTATTTTAACGATTATTGCTACTATATATTATAATTCAACAATAGCGGGACTAGCAAGCTTCCCATCAAGTTAAAATGAATATATTAAATTCTAAAAAAAGAGCAGCAATGGAGATGTCTATTGGAACTATTGTTACTCTAGTTCTTGTTGTAGCTTTTTTAATAGTTGGCATATATTTTCTTACTCAAATTAAAAAAGGAGGAGAAGAAGCAATAACAGGAATTAATCAGCAGATAATTAATCAAATAAATAATTTGTTCGCAGAAGATACTTTTAAGAAGGTTATAGTTTATCCTACAACAAAAAGAATTTCAATACAAAAAGGAAAAAATGACTTAGGTTTTGGATTTTCTATAAGAAACATTGAGACTGAAGAAAAATCTTTTTCATATGAGATTGTTTTTGAGGATGCAACTATTGATTCTATGAACAAAAGAACTGCAGAAGATTTGATTGCTTTAGGAAGAGAAGGATCTGGTATCACTATTCCAACAGGATCAATAATGGAAGATCCAGTTTTCGTAAGATTTGATATAGGTCAAAGTATACCTCCTTGTGAAATAAGATATAAATTGAATATATATGATGGAAGAACTTTGTATAGCTCTCCTCAGTATATTGATGTAAGAATACTTCCTGAATAATTTTTTAAATAGCTTTTTCTTTATAGAACTATGTCTTTAAAAATTTATAATACATTATCAAGAAAAAAAGAAATCTTCAAACCATTAGAGAACAATCTCGTTAGAATTTATGGATGTGGCCCTACTGTTTATTGGTATCAACATATTGGAAATATAAGAAGATATATCTTTGAGGATATTTTAATTAGAACTCTTTTATTTAATAAATATAAAATTAAACATATTATTAATGTTACTGATGTTGGACATCTTACTTCTAATGCTGATGAAGGAGAAGATAAAATAGAAAAAGCAGCAAAAAAAGAAGGAAAAACAGCAAAAGAAATTACAGAATATTATTTCAAAATATTTAAAGAAGATCTTAAAAAAGTTAATTTCACTATGCCTGATAAATGGACTTGGGCAACAGAGCACATAAATGAACAAATTGATTTAGTAAAAAAATTAGAAGAAAAAGGTTATACATATAGAACTTCTGATGGAATTTATTTTGATACTTCTAAATTTAAAAACTATGGAGAAATGGCAAGATTAAATATTAAAGGATTACAAGCAGGTAAAAGAATTGATTTTGGAAATAAAAAGAATAAAACTGATTTTGCTTTGTGGAAATTTTCTAAAAATCCAGGAATTAGACAACAAGAATGGAACTCTCCTTGGGGAATTGGATTTCCTGGATGGCATATCGAATGTTCTACTATGGCAACAAAATATCTGGGTGAACAATTTGACATTCACACTGGAGGAATAGACCATATTCAGGTTCATCATATAAATGAAATTGCACAATCTGAAGCAGCAAGCGGAAAAAATCCATGGGTTAAATATTGGCTTCATTGTAACTATCTAATCTTAAAAGAAGGTAAAATGTCAAAAAGTTCTGGACAGATAACTAGGCTAAAAAATTTAGAGGAGAAGAATTATAATCCTCTTGAATTTAGATATTTATGTTTATTAACTCATTATAGAAAAAAGATTGAATTTGATTTTAAATTAATGGATTCTGCAAAAGAAGCTTATTCTAGATTAAAGAATATAATTCATGAAGAAAAAGATGATAATAAAATAAATAAAGAATATTTGGAATATTTTAAAGAGGCAATTAATGATGATTTAAACACACCAAAAGCTTTACAAGTTCTATGGAAATTAGTTAGAGATAAAAAAGCAGGAGGTAAAATTCAAACAATAAAAAAGATGGATGAGATTTTAGGTTTAGATCTATTAAAGATTCAAAAAAGAGAGCTTAAAGTTTCTAAGATTATTAAAGAATTAATTAAAGAAAGAGAAAAAGCAAGAAAAGAAAAGAATTTCAAAAGAGCTGATGAGATAAGAGAAAGAATTAATAAAGAAGGTTATATTATTGAAGATATAAAAGATAAAACAAAAATAAAGAAGAACAGATAAAATAATTAAAATGAGTTTAAAAAAGAGATTAGATTTTATAGATTTAAGATATAAACCAAATGATGATCTAATTTGTCTATTTAAAATAAATCCTGCTAAAAAACTTTCTCTTAAAGAAGCAGCTAATATAGTGGCTTTAGAAAGTAGTGTAGGAACATGGACAGATGTTGAAAAAAGTAAATTTGATTATGTTGAAAGTCTCAAGGCTAAGGTGTTCTCAATTAAGAGAAATGGTTATGTAAAAATTGCTTATCCTTCTGAACTCTTTGAAAAAGATAATATTCCAAATATTTTATCTTCAATTGCAGGAAATATTTTTGGAATGAAATCTGTAAAATCAATAAGATTAGAGGATGTAAGTTTTCCTAAAAGCATATTAAAGAAATTCAAAGGACCTCGTTATGGAATTACTGGAATTAGAAATATGATGAAAATTAAAGATAGACCTTTAATTGGAACAATAATAAAACCTAAAATAGGTTTAAATGTTGAGAATCATGCTAAATCTTCTTATGATTCCTGGATAGGAGGATGTGATATTGTAAAAGATGATGAGAATTTAGCTTCACAGAAATTTAATCAATTTGAGAAAAGACTTGCAAAAACTTTAGAGATGGCTGACAAAGCTGAATCAGAAACAGGAGAAAGAAAAGCTTATTTGGTTAATGTTAGTGGAGAAACAAAAGAGATGTTAAAAAGAGCGCAGCTTGCTGAAAGAATGGGAAGTAGATATATTATGGTAGATATTATAACTGTTGGATGGAGTGCTTTACAAACTTTAAGAGAAGCTAATTTTAAGACAGCAATTCACGCTCATCGTGCAATGCACGCTGCTTTTGATAGAAATCCTGAACATGGAATAAATATGATGGTTTTAGCTGATTTTGCAAGACTTATTGGTGTAGATCAAATTCATATAGGAACAGGAATAGGAAAATTAGAAGGAAAAATTAATGATGTGAAAAGTTTAGCAGAGGAAATTAGAGGTAATAATATTAAAGAAACAAATAAAAGATTAAAACAAAAATGGGAAAACATTAAATCAACTTTACCTGTTTCTTCTGGAGGATTGCATCCTGGACATATTCCTTTCTTAATAAAATATTTAGGGAAAGATTTAGTAATTCAAGCAGGAGGAGGAATACATGGAAATCCTCTAGGAAGTGAGGCAGGAGCTAGAGCTATGAGACAAGCAGTAGAGGCAACATTAAAGAAGATTACTTTAAAAGAATATGCTAAAAATCATGTTGAATTAGAAGAAGCATTAGAAAAATGGAAAAAATAATTATTAATAATCTAAAAAAACAATAAATAAAAGCCAAATTTTATAAAATAGATTATCTTTTTTAAATTATGGAAGAGGTATTTGTTTTATGTTCTGGAGTAAAACATTTAAAGAATAATCTTTTAAAAATAAAAAAGAATTTTTCATATTTAAATATTGATAAATTTCCAGATGGAGAGATTGATTTAAGTTTTAGAACAGAATTAAAGGGTAAAAAGATCATATTATTACAATCTTTTCATGGAGATTTAAATGAAAAAATAATAGAAACTTTATTCTCAGCACATACTGCTAAAGATTTAGGAGCAAAAAAAGTTGAGCTTTTTTCATTTTATTTTCCTTATTTTAGAAATGATAAAAGATTTAGAAAAGGAGAGTGTATTAGTATTAAAGTAATGTCAAAAATTTTTAATATCTTTGACAAAATGTATTTCATAGAACCGCATTTGCATAGAATAAAGAAGATAGAAAGATTATTTTCAAAAGGAAAGAAAATTGAGATTTCTAATGAGATTTCAGATTATATAAAAATCAAAAAAATAGAAGATCCTCTTTTAATAGGTCCTGACATAGAAAGTGAACAATGGGTAAAGAAAATTGCAGAGAAATGCGAAGGAGAATATTTGATATTTAAAAAGAAGAGATATAGTCCTAGAAATGTTAAAATAAAGATAAATAATTCTCTGAAAATAAAAAATAGAAATATAATTCTAATTGATGATATTGTAAGCACTGGAAATACTCTATTGGAAACATTAAAACAGATAAAAAGAAGAAATCCTAAGAAAATTTACTGTATTTCAATACATGGAATCTTTGTTGATAACTCCTTAAAAAAATTACAAAAATATGGAGAAATAATAAGTACAAATACTATTCCTTCAAAAATATCAAAAATCGACGTATCTAAAAAAATAAAGGAGATAAAATGATTTACATTTCTTCAGATCATTGTGGATTTAATTTAAAAGAGAAAATAAAAATTTTTCTAAAAAGAAAAAAATATGAATTTGAAGATTTAGGACCTAGTAAATTAAAGAAAGATGATGATTATCCAGATTATGCTATCAAAGTTGCTAGAAAAGTTTCTAAAAGTAAGAATAGTTTAGGAATAGTAATATGTTGCTCAGGACATGGAATGAACATAACTACAAATAAGATTAAGGGAATTAGAGCGAGTATCTGTTGGAATGTAAAATCTGCTGAATATGCAAAAAAACATACAAGAATTAATGTTTTATGTCTTCCTTCAAAATTCTTAACAGAAGAAAATTCTAGAAGAATTATAGAAAAATGGATAAAAACAAAAGAAAGTTATGCAAAAAGACATTTAAGAAGATTAAATAAAATAAAAAAAATTGAAAAATGAAATTACAAATTGCATTGGATTGTAATTTAAAAAAAGCATTAAAAATTTGTGATGAAATAAAAGAGTTTATAGATATAATAGAGATAGGAACTCCTTTATTAAAAGAGGAGGGGCTTAAAAGTCTTAAGAAATTTAAAAAGTTCAGAAAGATTCTAATGGCTGATTTAAAAACTATGGATGTAGGATTTTTAGAGGCAGAATTAGCTTTCAAATATGGAGCAGATATTATAAGTGTTTGTGGAGCTGCAGACAAGATTACCATCAAAGAAGCAGTAAGAGCAGGGAAGAAATTTCGAAAGAAAGTTCTGGTTGATTTAATAGGAATTAAAAATCCAGAAAATAGATTGAAAGAAATCTCAGAAATACCTTTTGATTATATTGGTGTGCATACAGGAATTGATTCTCAAAAAAAAGGAGAAAATCCTCTAAAAAATCTAAGAAAGATATCAAGAATAAAGAAAAAGAAAGGAATTGGAGTTGCTGGAGGAATAAATTTAGAGAATATAAAAAAGATAGTAAGAGAAAATCCTGAGATAATCATTGTAGGAAGTGCGATAACTCAATCTAAGAAACCTAAGAAAGATGCTAAACTTATCAAAGAAGAAATAAAATGAATATAAAAGAAGTTCAAAAAAATATTTTAGATGAAATAGAATTAGTTTTAGATAAACAAAAAGACCAGAAAAAACTACTTAAGATTATAAAAAGAAATAAAAGAATCTTTCTTACAGGAAGTGGTAGAAGTGGATTAATTGCAGAAATGTTTGCTATGAGGCTGATGCAATTAGGATTAAAAAGTTATATAATAGGAGAGAGCACAACTCCCTCTTTAAGAAAAAATGATTTATTAATTGCTTTATCTGGTTCTGGAAAAACAAATTTTACTAAAAGAGTAGTAGAAGAAGCAAGAAGAAAAAAAGCAAAAATAATAATTTTGACTGCTGATAAAAATTCTCCTATTTCAAAAAAAGCTAATATTAAAATAATTCTAAAAGCGAAGACTAAATCAAATTCATTAAAATCTATTCAGCCTTTAGGAAGTTTATTTGAAAATTCTGCACATCTCTTTTTAGAATCTATTATTCTCTTATTAAAAGATAAATTAAAAGTAACAGAAAAAGAAATGAGAGAAAATCATTCGAGGATAATTTGAAAAAAATTGATTATAAAGGAATAGTTAAGAATTTGAGAAAGAATTATGATAAGAAAACAATTAGGAGACTTAAAGATATGAAAAATAGATTTCTTAATTCTAAAAAAGTAGCAGAAATACTAAAAAAAAGAAATCCAATAATATATACTGTTTACAGAAAAGAGAATAAAGAAGATAAAGGAATAATGTCTCTCACAGTAATTAATTCAGGAAGAATAGGAAAAGAATTTTTTATGACTAAAGGGCATAAACATAAAAAGAAATCTCCTGAAGAGTATATACTTGTTAAAGGAAAAGGAATTCTACTACTACAAAAACATATCTGTAAAGCAAAGGAACTCGTTAAAAATAAAAAAGTAAAAATATCTGGAAAAGAAGGTCATAGATTGGTTAATATAGGAAATAAGAATCTTGAAGTAATCACGATAGAATCTAAAAAAGAGGAGAAGGATTATAATATCAAATTCAAAAAAAGTATTTTAAAAGAGGAGAATAAACTTTAATAATTAAAGATGAAATATTCAATAGGTATTGATTTTGGATGCACTAGCATAAAAGGAGTTTTAATAAATAGAAAAGGAGAAATAATAGCGAAAATAGAAAGAAAGACAGAAAAAATAACTGAACAAGTTCTAGAGATAATAAAAATTCTAAAAAAAACAAAAATTAGTGGAAAAATAGAGGGAGTTGGAATAGGAATTCCAGGAATCTTAGATAAGAAAAGAGATAAAATAATCTCTATTCCTAATATGAAGAAATTCAAGAATTATTATTTTAAAAAATTTATTGAGAAAAAATCAAAAATGAAAATAAAAATAGAAAATGACTCTAATTGTTTTGCATTAGCTGAATTATTATTTGGAGAAGGAAGAAAAATTGATAATTTTGTATGTCTTACAATTGGAACAGGAATTGGAGGAGGAATAATTCTTAACAAAAAGATTTATAGAGGAAGAGGAAATGCATCAGAATTTGGACATATTACTGTAGAACGTGATGGTAGAAGTTGTGTTTGTGGAAATAGAGGATGTCTCGAGGAGTATGTTTCAAAGAAAGGTATTCTAAAGAGTGCAGAAGAATTAAAATTAAATTATAATATTTTTGAGATTAAGAAAAAAGCTTTAGAAGGAGATAAAAAAGCTTTAGAGGTAGTAGAGAAAAGTGGAAGATATTTAGGAATTGGTCTTTCTAATATAATAAAGATTATTGATCCTGAATTAATAATTCTTGGTGGAGGAATATCTAATTTTGGAGAATTGTTATTAAATCCAGCTAGAAAAGAAGCTAAAAAAAGAACTTTATTTGATATCTGTAAAATTAAAAGAACAAAATTAGGAAAATTTTCTGGAGCTTTAGGCGCAGGAAGTTTAATTTTCTTAAAGAAATAGAAAAGAAAAATCAGAAGATTATGCTAATAAATTTAAAATGAAATCAGAAAAATATCGCAAATCAGTTTTTGTTGTAACATATGCAAAAACTAGAAAAGGAATTGAGTATCTGCTATTAAAGAGGAAATTACACTGGATAGGCTGGGAATTTCCTAAAGGTGGAAGAAGAATCTATGAAACTAAAAAAGGCACTGTAAAGAGAGAAATAAAAGAAGAAACTGGACTTAAGATAATAAAAGGTAAAATAAAAAAATTTGATATTGAAGGAAGATCTAAATTTGATATTGAAGGAAGATTTAAATATGAAAAAAAATATCCTGATAGAAAAAGTTTTGTAGGTCAAAGTTATTCTTTATATTCTGCTGAAGTAAAAAAACCTTTAAAAGGAGAAATTAGAATAGACAAAAGAGAACATTCAGATTATAAATGGGTAAGTTTTAAAGAAGCTATAAAAAATCTTAGATGGCCAAATCAGAAAAATTGTCTAAAAATTGTTAATTCAAAGATAAAATTAGATTGATTTCTTATAAAAATGTCCATAGAAAGTTTAAAATATGTTTTATATTATATAACTATATGAATTTTAGAAAGATGATAACAAAAAACAATACATTAGTATTAGCTGGAAAAAATGATGAAAATAATGAGGAACTTATCAAACAAGCAGAAGAAAATGAAGAGATTTTTCATACTAAAGAACCAGGAAGTCCTTTTGTTAATATAAAAGGAAAACCAAAAAGAGGAGATATAAAAGATTCAGCTATATTCTGCGCAGCATATAGTAGGAATTGGAAGTTAAATAGAGGAAATATTCTAGTTCATAGATTTAAAAGAAAAGATATCTATAAAGAAAGAAATATGAAAATTGGAACTTTTGGAGTTAAAAAACTAAAAAGAATTAAAATAAAAAAAGAGGATATCCAAAATTTATTAAAAGAGAGAGAAATAGAATAATATGCAACTTCAATTAGGCAAAAATGGACTTACAGAAAACTTTATTGATAATCTAAAAAAAGAATTTAAAAAAAATAGAAATATAAAAGTCTCTGTTTTAAAAAGTGCCTGTAGAAATAAAGGAGAGATAAAGGAGATAAAAGAAAGAATTTTAAAGAATCTTGGAGAGAATTATTCTGCTAGAATTATTGGTTTTACAATTGCTTTTAAAAGACATAAAAAGTAAATCTTTAAGCATAGAAAAGGATAAAAAGAAAGGATTTTATTTAAAATATGGAAAAAAATTCACCTTCTTTATTAAACTCAGGATATGTTGATTCTGACATAGATCTTATAAAATTTAGAAATTCAGAGGGATATGGATTATATATTTGGGAAAATGAAAAATACATTCTTCTTTTAGATAAAGAAATAGAAAGAATAGCTTTGGGAAATAGAAAATATGGAGAGAATATACTTAAGAAAAGATTAGAAGATGAAGATATTACTTTAAAAGGAATCTCAATAGATTCTTTAATTGTTGCTATAGATAAAGTTTATATTAACAAAGAAATGCAAAAAGGAAATACGATTTAGTAAGATTTATAAACTAGGATTATGCTATAATGCTAAGTTAACTTTTATTTAAAAAGTTCTAATTCCGGAGGGGATGCTTAAAAAATGGAAAAAAATTCAGTATATGATTTAAGTTCACAAGAATTTAATTTAAAATTAGCAGAAGCTCTTAAAAAAATTCCTGAATTTCAAGAACCTGAATGGGCTCATTATGTTAAATCATCAGCTGCTAAAGAAAGACCTATTGATGATGTTGATTTTTGGTTTAAAAGAAGTGCAAGTATATTAAAACAAATTTACAAAAACAAAGCTGTAGGAGTAAACAGATTAAAAGTAAAATATGGAAGTAAGAAAAATAGAGGTATGAAACCAGAAAGATTCAAAAAAGGAAGTGGCAAGATTATCCGGACAATTCTACAACAGTGTGATAAAGCAAATTTTACAGAACTAGTTGAGGATAAAATGAAAAAAGGTAGAAAAGGTAGAAAATTAACAGATTATGGAAAAAAATTTCTGGAGGATTTAGAATAAAATGCCTATAAAAGATCCAAAGAAAAAAGAAAAGCTCGCTAAAGCTGGAAGAAGAACTAAATGGGCTCCTGTTTGGGTTATTTTGAAAAAATTTGGAATGGGTAAAAAAATTCATCCTTCATCAATCACTAGACACAGACGTTCGTGGAGAAGAAATAAATTACATATCAAACCAAGAAAAATAAGAAAATCACATTTTGGTTAAAATGGAAAAAGAATATAGATTAGTTGGAAAGGGAAATATACCAAGTAAAATTCCTAGAATATTCTCAAATTTAACAAATAAAATTAAAGGAAGTTATAATTGTTCAAGAAATTCCTTTTGTTTTAATTCATTTATCTTAGATTCTTCTGCACTATATTCTACTAAAGGCCAGAAAATGATTATTAAAGGAAATGATTTCTCTTTTTTAAGAGAATTAATAGATTATGAATTAAATAAAAATAAAATAAGAATGGTCTCTAAATAAAATGGAAAAGAAAAAAGAGATACTTAAAAATAAATTAGAAAGAGAATATATTATTCCACTTAGAAAGAAATATTCTCATGTTCCTAAACATAAAAGAACTCCAAGAGCAGTTAAAACAGTAAAAAATTTTTTGATTAGACATTTTAAAATTTATGATAAAGATCCTAAAAAGATTAAGTTAGATAAATATCTAAATGAATTTTTATGGTTTAGAGGAATAAAGAATCCTCCTGCTAAAGTAAAAGTTAAAGCAATAAAAGAAGAAGGTATAGTCAAGGTAGAACTTGTTGAACTTCCTGAGAAATTAAGATTCAAGAAAATTAGAGAAGGAAGAATTATAGAAAAAGCAGAAAAATCAAAAAAGAAAAAACCAATAGAAAAACCTATAGAAGAAGAAAAATCTGGACAGATAAAAGAAGAAGAGAAAGTAGAAAGAGAAAGAAAAACTGAACAAACAGAAGAAGAAAGAAAAGTAGAAGAAGAGAAAACAAAAGCAGGAGAGGAAGCTATGAGAAAATTAGAAAAGAAACAAGCAAAACAAATTAAGCATCAGACTGAAGCAAAAAAAAGACAACCTAAAAGAAAACAAAGAAAAGCTCTAAATAAGTAATAGAATAACTTTTTAATTCTAGTTTATAATTAATTCTATGATTAAAAATCAAGAAAACAGAAAACAAAAAACAATTTCAGAACTTTTAGAATTTGGAATTATAAATATAGATAAACCTTCAGGCCCCACTAGTTTTGAGATTTCTAATTTTATAAAAAGAACACTTAATCTAAGAAAAACTTCTCACTTTGGAACACTAGATCCAAAAGTTACAGGAGTTTTACCAGTTGCACTAAACAGAGCGTGTAAATTAACTGGATATTTTATAGGAGAAGATAAAGAATATGTGGGAATTATGAGAATGCATGAAGAAATTGAAATGAGAAAAATTCAGGAGATTATTAATAAGAAATTTGTTGGAAAAATTAAACAAACACCTCCTGTAAAATCGCGTGTTGCTCGTAGGGAAAGAGAAAGAGAAATCAAAAAATTTGAATTAATAGAAAAATTAGAAAAAGATATTTTATTTCAAGCAGAGGTTCAAGGAGGAACATATATTAGAAAATTAATTGATGATTTAGGAAAAGAAATTGGAATTGGTGCACATATGCTTGAACTTAGAAGAACAAGAGCAGGAATTTTCGAAGAGGATAATAAGGAATATCCAAGTGTAAATTTATATGATTTTGAAAAAGCAGTTAAAGAATATAAAGAAGGAAAAGAAAAATTATTAAGAAAGATGATAATATCTGGAGAAATTGTTTTTAGACTTTACGAGCCAATAGAGATAAAAAAAGAAAGTTTAAAGCAGATATACACTGGAAAACCTATTAGACAGGAGTATCTAAAAGAAAAATATTCTTTAGAAAAAGAAAAAATAATCTCTGTTTTTTGTGAGGGAAAATTTATTGGAATGTATAGAATAACAAATGAAAAAGAAATATTTGCTAGGCCTAAATTTGTTATGCAATCTATTAAAAGAATTTAAGTTTTTGTTTTTCATCAATTAATTTTTTATCAACTTTTATCATAACTTCTCCTTTCCCAACCTTTTT
>CAYTGG010000015.1:0-34129 GCA_964437455.1 Candidatus Woesearchaeota archaeon
GGATTTAATATTCTTTTTAATTTTTTCAGAAGAAACTAAAATTGGACTATCAGAACCATAATCTATTTTATATCTTAAATCATCATCAAGCATATCTGGATTAACTTTTAGTCTATTATGAAAATAAAATAAATTCTTTTTCTCTGATAAAGAAATTATATCAATTAATTTTAAATCTTTAAATTTATTAACAATTTCTTGAATTTTATTTTTAGATAAGCTTATGAATTTTTGAGCAAATTCTTCAAAACCTTTAACCTGTGTTTCATCTAAAAGAGTTAATATTTTTTTCTCATTCTGAGTTAATTCCATTTTAAAATAATCTAGTTATCTTTATTAGAAAAAGTTGAAATACTATTTAAATATTGTTTTAACTTCTATCCTATTAGAAGTTTAACTAAGAATTAAATGTAATAATCTTTTTATAATGCATTAATTTTATTTTATTATGTATTCAAAATATTTAGTAGTAGCTAGCAAGAAAGATATAGCAGGAATAAATATTACTACTGCTCTTTCACAATTTAGAAAAAATCCTATAATTTCTTCAATTGGAAATTCATCTAATTTTGATTTTTATTTATGTGAAGAAGAAATAATTTATACTGAGAATTTAAATCTAGAGAAAATTAATTCTTATGATTTTATAATCTTTGCATCAAAACATCAATCTGAAAAACATACTAAAACTCTTTCTATTCATTCTCCTGGAAACTGGCTTTCTACTCAACCTAAATTAGGAGGAGAATCTGAACGAGTATGTAAAACATCTGCACTATTTCAAAAACAAGCTTTTGAAATTTTAAAGAAAAATCGAGATAAATACTCTCTCAATAATTATGAAATTACATTAGAATGTACTCATCATGGCCCTTTAATAGAAAAGCCTTGCATGTTCATTGAAATTGGTTCTACAGAAGAAGAATGGAAAGATAGAAGAGCTGGATTTGTTATAGCAAAAACAATTTCAGATGTTATAGAAGAATTTAAAGGAAATCCATATTCTGAGATAGCGATAGGAATCGGAGGACCTCATTATTGCCCAAATTTTAATAAAATTCAGTTAAATTCAAATGTTGCTATAAGTCATATAATTCCTCAATATGTTCTTCCTTTAAAAGAAGAAATGGTTAGAGAAGCAATTGAGAAAACAGAAGAAGAAGTTGATTTTATTCTTTTAGATTGGAAAGGATTAGGAAATTCTGAGATGAGAAATCAGACTATAAAAGTACTTGATAAATTTTATTTACAATATAAGAGAACAAGCAGCATATCTAAATAATAATGTTTATAAGATTGTTTTTTCTTTAATAATAATGGGAAATGATGATACTATTTTGTCTACTACAAATTCTAGAAAATTATACATTCCTATCTATGCTATGAGTATTTTCCTATTATTAATAATTCTATTTTTAGAATTAAAAGGATTTTCAGTAAATAAATCTGTTTTTCTTATAACAGTAATCTTTATATTTCTATTAATCTTAGGAACAGAGATTCACAGACTAAAAAGTAAGTATGAAATATCTGTTAATTCAGTAGTTCATATAGAGGGTTATATTAATAAAACTGCTAAGAGAATAGATCTTTTTGCTATAAGTGATGTGGATGTTTCACAAAAATGGTGGCAGAGGATATTAAATTTTGGAAATGTGAGTGTTCATCTTTTCTCTGCAGAATCAACTACACCTATAAAAAATATAAATAATCCAAAAAATTTTGCATTAATCTTAGAACAACAAATGCGTAAGAAAAGAGTAGGAGGAAGGAAAAGTGTCTAATGAACATCATCTAACACATGTTAATCGCCATAAAGTAAAAGTGGGAATAATACTTATTTTTTTAATATTAGTTTTTGTTATTATTTATACTTCTATTTATGGAGGATTTTCTTTTATTGGTAAAGCTATTATGGGAGATTCCTCTAATGAGACTATTTTGTCTAAAATAACAATATCTGCAAATCTTGATAAGATTCCTCTTTCAATAAAAGGAGAATTTTTACAGGTAAAATTAATCGGAAGTTCAGATTCTTTTTTGTATGTTGGAGATGAGAAATTCTCTTTGGAAGCAAGTGAAAATTCTATTATAATAGATGAATTTAATGGTGACATCTCTTTTGATATTGAAGAAATATCAGAATTAAAAGGAAAAGCATTACAAGTTTCTGTAAATGGAGTCTCTATATCTCCTAGTTCTAAAGATACTATAAAGATCTACTTTGAAGAACCATTTATTTATGATTCAGTGAATATAGATGAAGGAGTATCTATTAAAGAGATTAATTATAAAACTTCAGGGGAAATAAGAGTAGGAGAAGAAAAGACTTTGATATGTTTAAATGATGAGGATCTAATAATTAAGGATTTTGATGGAGGTTTAGTGATTGGAGATAGATTAAACATGGAAGGTAATATTGAAAGCTTAGAAACAAAAGGAGCTCATAATATTTATATTTCTTCTTGAGAGAATTAGAAAAACGCCTCAGGCAGGAATCGAACCTGCGAGCCCGTAGGGCCTGGATATTTGCGAAAAACTAATTTATTTAACTAATTCGTAGCAATCCAGTGCAATACCATTATGCGACTGAGGCATAGTTATAAAATTAATTCTTAAGTTTTAAAGTTTTTGTTAGAATTATTTTTAAGAAATTTATCTATATTTTAATAAAAAGTGTAAACTTTTAAATAATCTAAAATTAATCTAAACTTATGGATGAAGAAGAGGTGATACTTTATCAGACAAAAGAAGGTCCTTTATCTCAAAAAGAATATAAAAATTTGTTGTCTGATATCTATAGAAGAAAAGATTATCTAAACAAAGAAAAATTATTGAATCTGCGTAATTCAAAAGGGCGATTGGAAACTAATCTTTTAACTAAAAAACAAGTAACTCAGCTTTTAGAATTAATAAATTTTAATTTACTTGGAATTAGAAGATAATAATTTCTCAATAGGCCAAACATAAGGAAGATTATCTTTTTCTTTCCATCTAAATTTTGAGTAAAACTTTTTATCTTTTCTTAATAAATTGCTTCTATGTGAAGAGTGAAATCTTTTATTTCCAAACCATTTTGGAAAGATTATCTTTCCTTTTATCTTCTCATATCTCATATTATTTTTATATCCTCTATTAGTCCATTCATCTAAAGATTTGTTAAAGTATAATTTTAGTGCATTTGGATACTTTTTCCACATGCGTACAGCAGGATGATTTATCCATCCTTTTTTGTTTGTTCTTTTAAGAATAATATTTAATAATTGATAAGCTTCAACTCTTTGTTTTCCTAATCTTTTGTTATCAAGAACTTTTAAAGATTTTTCAATGTCTGGATAAGGAAGAAAGGTTTGCATTTTTAAATGATAGCGGGAGCGGGATTTGAACCACGCGACCTCCGGGTTATGGGCCCGACGAGCACTCCAGACTGCTCCATCCCGCTATATTATTAGATTATTTAGATTGCTTTTAAAATTTTCTAAGTTAGAATTTAAGTTAAATATTTGTATAAAAACGCCCACGCCCTGAATTGAACAGGGATGTCCAAAAAGGACACGGAGTTCGAGTCCGTTGCAATACCATTATGCGACGTGGGCTATAACATACTATAATATAAATCACGCCGCCACCAGGAATCGAACCTGGGCACCCCGAGGGGTCGGCAGCTCCAGTGCCGTGCAATAACCACTATGCGATGGCGGCTTATTTTTAATTATTTCTTTATTCAGCTTCTCATCGCATGCATCTCAGTGTCTCTGGAAGTTGAATCTCTGATTCAAATCCACTATGCGATGGCGGCTCATTATATTCTTCAACAACAATCTTTATATATAAACTTTTTTTTCTCAGATAATGCAGCTTAAATTAGGTATTGATGATGCTGGAAGAGGTCCTGTTATAGGTCCAATGGTTTTAGCAGGATGTTTAATCAAAGAAGAAGATGAGAGATATTTAAAAAAGTTAGGTGTAAAAGATTCTAAACAACTTACACAAAGAAGAAGAGAGTTTCTTGCTGAAAAAATAAAAGAAAAAGCTGAGAGTTTTGAGGTAGTTATTGTATATCCTGAAGAGATTGATAAAAGCTCTTCTAATGGAGTAAATCTTAACAAAGTAGAGGCAATTGCATGCGCAAAGATAATAAATAGAATAAATAAAGGATTTAAGAAAATAAAAGTTATTGTTGATTGCCCTTCTACTATAATAGAGAAATGGAGAGATTATTTAAAAACAAAAATAGATAATCTTTCTAATCTTGAGATTATATGTGAACATAAAGCAGATAGAAATCATATTTCTGTTTCAGCAGCTTCTATTTTAGCTAAAACAGTAAGAGAAAAAGAGATTAGTAAACTTAAGGAACTTTATGGAGATAAATTAGGCTCTGGTTATTGTTCTGATTCTATAACTCAGAAATTTCTAAAAGAATCAGCAGTAAAATATAAAGATAAAGGAATTTTTAGAAAAAGTTGGATAACTTGGAGAAATGTTTATGGAGATTTAGAACAAAGAAAGTTAAGCGACTTTTAATCCTAATCCTTAAAAACCCCTATGAATTATTTTCTTAATGGTCTATATAAAAAAATTAGTGATGCAAGGATTTAAGAGTTTTCCGAAAAAAACAGAAATTCTTTTCACTCCGGGAATAAATGTTATATTGGGAGCTAATGGTTCTGGAAAAAGTAATATCTCAGATGCTTTATGTTTTGTATTAGGAAGATTAAGTATAAAATCTATGAGAGCTGAAAAATCAAAGAATCTTATTTTCTTAGGAACAAAAGATTCTGCACCAACAAAAGAAGCAATTGTGGAGTTAGTTTTTGATAATGTAGACAAGATTTTTTCTTTTGAACAAGATGAAATATCAATAAAGAGAATTGTAAGAAAAAATGGGCAAAGTATATATAAAATAAATAATGAGACTAAAACAAGACAGGAAGTATTGTCTTTACTTGCACAAGCAGGTATAGATCCTAATGGATTTAATATAATTCTTCAAGGAGAAATTCAAAATCTTGTAAGAATGCATACAGAAGAAAGAAGAAAAATAATTGAAGAAGTTTCAGGAATTTCTGTTTATGAATCACGTAAATATAAATCTCTAAAAGAATTAGAAAAAATTGAGGAAAGATTAAAAGAAATTTCAGCTATTCTCAAAGAAAGGACATCATATCTAAATAATTTAGAAAAAGAAAGACAACAAGCTTTGAAGTATAAAAAATTAGAAAAGGACATAAAAAAGTATAAAGCAAGCATAACTTCCTATAATCTAGTTGAGAAAAAGAAGCAAGCAAAAATAATAGAAGAAAATATTAACAAAAAAAGTAAAGAAATAGAAAAAATAAAAAAAATTCTTTTAGACTTTGAAAACTCAATAAATGATTTTAAATTAAAAATAGATTCTATAAATTCTGTTATTCGAGATTCTACTGGTTTAGAACAAGAGAAGATTAATAGAGAGATAGCAGATATTAGAGCAGATCTTGCAGGATTAAATGTCAAAATTGAAAATATGAAGAATAAATCTGGAGAATTAAAAAATCAAGAAGGAGAGTATAAAGAAATAGTGTCAAATAATGAATTTTCTATAAATCAATTACAAAAAGAATCTTCTATTGATTCTGAAAAACAAAAAGAATTAGAAAATAAAAAGAAAGATTTGGAAGATTTAGAAAAACAAAGGAAGAATTATTATATGAAAAAATCAGAGTTAAAATCTCTTAAACAAAGAATTCACGATAAAGAAATTCTTCTACATAATTATACTGACGAATCTATATTTTTAACAAAACAGATTGAAAATCTTTCAATTGGATTATTTGACAAAAAAACAGATTCAAAAAAGCTTGAAGGATTGAGGATATCTCTAAATGAAAAAAGGAATTCTCTAGAGAACTTAAATAAAAAAGAGATAGAATTTGAGAAAGAATCATATACTAAGGAATATGAAATAGAAAAACAGAGAAAATTATTGGAGAATATATCCAAGATGGACATTTGCCCTGTTTGTAGAAGCAAAATAACTCCAGAACATTTAGATTATATAAACAAAACTGTAAATGAAAAAGTAACTTCTCTTAAAAAACAGATAAAGAATACAGATAAACAATTAAGTGAGATAGAAAAGAATAAGAGTATTCTAAATCAGGATATAGAACAAATTGCTTCTGATATCTCTAAAAGTGAATCTGATTTAATTAAAATTTCTAATATATTAGGAAAACAAGAACAGATTAAAAATTTTCAGAATAAAAAAGAAAAGGAGAAGAAAGAAATATTAGAATTAAAAAAAAGAGAAAAATATTTAGAGAATCAAATAGAAAAAAGCTCAAATATTGAACAAAAATGTGAAACGATTAGAATTGAACTTCAAGAGATATCTCTAAGAACAGAAGAGAATATAGATTCAGAGATTTCTTTTAAAAAAAGAGAGTTAGAACGTGCAAAAATAAGTCTAAAACAATTAATAATAAATAAAGAAGAATTAGATGACGAGATTTCAGAGACAGAAAAAGAGATAGAGCAGAAACAAAAATTACTAAATGAGAAAAGAGAAAAAGATGAAGAATTAAATAAAAAATTTAAAAGATTAATAGAACAGAAAGAGGAATATGATAAAAAAATAAAAGAGAGTATGTATCAATCTATGTTAAAGAAGAATTCTTGGAGTGGAATTGAAGGAGAAATAAATAATTTTAAGATAGATAAAGCAAAAATTGATGCAGAAATTGAGAATTTAGAAGTAGAAATGCTTGAATTTTCTGGAACAGAAATTATAAAAGCAAAAAAAGAAAATTTAATTTATAAATTAAATAAAACACAAGAAATTTTTTCTAAAATAGGAAGTGTTAATCTTCGTTCTTTAGAAGTTTATGATTCTATAAAGAAGGAATATGAATCTATAAAAGATAAAATGGAAATAATAGTAAAAGAAAAAGAAAGCATATTGAGTATTATATCTAAGATTGATATTCAAAAGAAAAAAGTGTTTATTAAGACTCTTAATTCTCTCAATGATATCTTCTCAAGAAATTTTTCTCAATTGAGTATTAAGGGGCATGTCTGGCTTGAATTGGAAAACAAAAAAGAACCTTTTGAGGGCGGTGTTAATATAATAGTAAAAACAGGACATGGGAAATATTTTGAGGTTACTTCTCTCTCTGGAGGAGAACAAACTCTAATAGCTTTATCTTTAATCTTTGCTATACAGGAATTAAATCCATATTATTTTTATATGCTTGATGAAATTGATGCAGCTCTTGATAAAAGAAATTCAGAGAGACTTGCAGGTCTTCTAAGAAGATATATGCAAAAAGGACAATACATAATAATTACTCATAATGATGAGATTATGAATCGTGCAACAAATCTTTATGGTGTAAGTATGCACGATGGAATCTCAAAGATAATTAGTCTAAAAGTATAATTTTAATTCTATTATTAACTTATAATTCTAAAATTAAGAAATATTTACAAAATCAAAATATTTATATACTATAGCAGGTTATATAGTAACTATGACAACAACAATTCAAATTGGTTTAGATTTATTAAATAAACTTCAAATGATGAAGATTCATAAGAAAGAAAGTTATGAAGATATCATCTGGGATTTAATAGAGGATAGAATGGAACTCTCTGAAGAAACAAAAAAGAATCTTAAATTATCTGAAAGAGATCTTAGAGAAGGAAAAACAATTTCTCTTGAAGAATTAAAAAATAAGAGAAGAATATAAATGTATTCTATTGAATTTACAAAATTCGCTGAGAAACAATTAAATAAACTTCCAAATATCATTCAAGAGAGAGTTTTAAATGTTTTAGAAAGAATAAGAATAAATCCTTTTCGTAATATAAAGAAAAAACAAGGTACTTCTTATTTTATTTTAAGAATAGGAGAGTATAGAGCAATATTAAATATAACTAATAATATTTCAAAGATTATTGTTTTGGATATAGGACATAGAAAAAATATTTATAATAAATAATTAGTCTAAAAGTATAATTTTAATTCTATTTAGATATAAAAATAAGAAAGGAGAAAGTTAAACAAAAATAAAAAATTAAAATAAAAAAGATTGTTTAGTAGTAACTTTCTCCGAATTCTTCTGTTTTTTCAGGTTTCTTTCCTAACAATGCAATTAGAATTACTAACAATACTAAGAAGATTATTGCTAGCACAATTGTAAGAATTGTTACTGGACTTGTTACTGAACTTCCAGATGCATTAACATCTAACTTTACGGTGTTTACAAGCTCTTCTCCTGAGAAGATGTGAACGTCAAATCCATAATTTCCTTTTGTTTCTACTTCTGCAGTAATTTTTACAGTTCTACTTGAACCAGCAGGAATAGCTATTACAGATTCACTTGCTTCTGAATTAAGTGCTCCAAAAGATTCTGGAATTATCTTGTAAACTTTCAATTTGTTTGTAGGATTAACTAAAACTAAATTGAATAAAGCTTTTTCTCCTACAGCAATACTTTTGCTTGTAGAGTCTACAATAACATTTCCAGCAGAGAAATCATTTTGTATTTCTACTCTTTTGATTTCCTTTTCTATTAAATCACCGTTTTCAGCTACTACTTCTAAAGTGTATGTACCTTCTACAGCATCATATGGAATTTCTAAGAAAAGTCTTCCTTTAGAATAATCTTTCTCATATGAATCACAGCAGTCAGGATCATTTTCACAGCATTCAATTGAGACTAAATCTCCAAAGTAAGCTGTTTTCTCAACTCCTAATGCAGTTATTCTTGCTGTCACATACAAATCATCTAACTTGTTGTAACCTATATTCTTTATAACAATATCCACAGGAATTGTTTCTCCTACTTCAATATTCTGATCTGTGCTTATTGACATAAAATCCAAATTGTAAGAGGGTCTCTGAATTCTTAGAATTATTTCACTGAATTCTGTTTCATGTTTGCTATTCCATATCTTAAGCTCAAGAGATAAATCATCACTAATTTCATCCTCAAGTTCATATGGAACTCTAATAGATACTTTTTGAGTGTATCTCTTTCCAGTTTCAATATCAAAGAAATCTGTTCTAGCGCTTACATCTTGTTTATCGCCTTCTAATTCTGCTTTCATTCTTACGTCAGAAGCATCTTCAAGGGCTATAAATTCGATTTTAACATCAATTGTTTTTCCAACAATAACACTTATTAGATTATTGCTAGAATCAACAGTCATTCCATCAACTTCTATGCTTTTAATTGTAGCAATTTCACTAGCACTTACAGTAGTTGCTAAAAATAATACTGCTAAAATTGCTAGAAAAGAACCTATAAGATTCTTTGCTTTCATTTTATATTTCATCTTTAATTACCAAAAAACTTTTGTTTTTTGTAGAATAATCATTTGAGAGATATTTATAAATCTTACTATTGTCGTAATTCTAAAGTTACAAAATAACTGGTTGTGAGTTACAGAAAGTGAAAAATATAATTTTTTAGAATTATCCTTATAATCCTAATAATTCAATGTTTGTATCAGTTGTTACAAAATTTCTTGCTGCAATTATTTCTACTCCAGCATTTTCTGCTGATTCTATTATTCTTTTTGTAACTGTGCCATCAATAACTAATGCAAGGACCTTTTCTTTTGACTTTCTTAAAACTGTACTTATAGTCTTTATAGAAATCTTTTTAATTTCATTAAAAGAAGAATCCAAGAGAACAGCTTTTTCTGAGTCTTTATTATTCTCATAAATTTTCATTAGCTTTTCTTTATCTAACTTTTTATAGCTATTTCTCTGAGATTGCTGTCCTCTTGATAAAAATTCTTCTACTGAAATCTTTTTTCTTAGATTCATAAAAATTTCTTTGCCTGTTAATTCTTCTACTTCTTTTCCATCAGGAGCCATAGTGATATACTTTATATCTGCATTATCTAAAACATTTTGAATAATTAATTTTCCACCTCTATCTCCATCAACAAACAATGTCAGGTCTTTTTCTTTTCCTAATTTTCTAATTGAGTCAGGAAGCTTTGTTCCATTCATGCCTATTACATTGCTTATTCCATATCTCATTAGATTCAAAACATCAGCTCTTCCTTCTACAACTATTATTTCTTTCTTAGAAATGTCTCCACAAGGAAGTTTCTCTTCTCCGTATTCAGAGATGTCTGCAATTCTTGTTGATTCTCTTATTTGTCCTGAAATTACTCTTGAATCTGCTGAGCCCTGAATATCTTTCATAAGCTTTTTTGCTCTTTCAACTATGTAATCTCTTTTGTTTCCTCTAACATCTTCAATTTTTTCAACTTCTATTTGAGAATCACAAGGTCCTATTCTTTCTATTGTTTCAATTGCTGCTGCGATTAAAGTTGTTTCTGATTGATCTAATGCTGTAGGAATTTTTATTAATCCAGAAGTTATTTTGTTTTCTCTTTCTAATTCCACTTCAATTCTTCCTATTTTTCCTTCTTTCTGCAATTCTCGCATCTCTAAATCACTTCCTAATAATCCTTCTGTTTGCCCGAATATAGCTCCTATTACATCAGGCTTCTCTAAAGCACCTTCAACTCTGAAATTTGCATAAATCATATATTTAGTTGATACTGGACTTATTTTTGCCATTTTTTATTGTTTTTATTTAATTAATTGAAAATCTTAAATTTTCAAATAGAAAAATACCTATTACTAGGCTGTTTTTCACATTTATAAAAATAAATGAATGTGATTATGAATTAATCTAATAATATTCTGATATTTTTCTAATATATTAAATAAAATAACTAGTTTTTAAAGGTTTTTGTTGAGAAAAAACAAAAAATTAAATAGTCCTTTGAAGCACTACAATTATGCCTACTAAAAAGCAGTATTTTAAATTGTTGAATTCTAAATATGAAATTGGATTAACAGATGAGCAATATTTTTATAATGATTACAAAAACTCTTTAGAGAATATTTCTATAAGTTCAAATAAAAACTTTAAAAAAAATTATCAGAATAGGAAAATAGGAAAACTTTATTTTGACAGAGAAAAAAAAGAAATTTATCTTATTTAAAATATTTTGAGTTGATTATATGAATATCTTTACCTGGTAAAATCTCTCCAGCAAAATAAGAAAACTTATCTACTTGATGAAAATTAGAGAAAGAAGAATAAAATGAATTCTTATAAGAAGTATGATAACTTCCTCCACATTTCTTGGTTAATTTAGATAATTTCTTGGATATAGACTCTCTTTCTTTGGTCTTCTCTTTTGGTGAGTAGTTTATCTCTACTAGAAATGTAGATAACATTTTAGAATTATTCTTTCCTTTTTACAATTTCAGTACATATTCCTGCAGCAACTGTTGCACCTGCGTCTCTAACTGCGAATCTACTTGTAAATTGATTTTCTTTTTGAGTTTCTAAACACAAATTTCCTTGAGGCTTTATTCTAACTTTTGCAGAATCACCATTCTTTAAAAAATCAGGATTTTCTTTTATTGTTTCTCCTGTTCTTGGATCAATTTGTGCTATTAATTCTGTAAATTGACAAGGAACTTGTGCAGTATGAATATGGAATACTGGAGTATATCCTTTTGCTAATACTGTAGGATGATTAATTACTGTTATAGTTGCTATGAATTCTTCTACTACTGGAATTGGCTTGTCTGCTGCGCAGATAACATCTCCTCTTGCAATATCTTTCTTTCCAACACCTCTGATATTTATACCAACATTATCTCCAGCTGATGCTTCAGGTAAAGATTCATGATGCATTTCTATTGATCTTACTTCACCTTCAGAACCTTTTCCTGTTCTTCCTGGAAGAATCTTTACTTTTTGTCCTACTTTCATAACTCCTGTTTCTATTTTTCCTACTGGAACAGTTCCAATACCTGTAATTTCATAAACATCTTGAACAGGCATTCTCATAGGTAATTCAGTAGGTAACTTTGGTTCTGGAAATAAATCAAATTTCTCAAAAACAGTTGGACCTTTATACCAAGGCATATTCTCTGATTTTTTTGCTATATTATCTCCTTTTAATCCAGAACAAGCAATAAAGGTAGTTTCTTCAGGTTTGATTCCAACACCTTGTAATAATTTTCCAACATCTTCTTTTACTTTATTGAATTTTTCTTCTTTGTATTCTACTGCATCCATTTTGTTGACAGCGATACATAGATTTTTCACACCCATTGTTCTTAATAACCATAAATGTTCTGTAGTTTGTGATTGTACTCCAGCTGGAGCAGCAATAACTAAAAATGCAGCATCTGCTTGACTTGCTCCTGTAATCATATTCTTAACAAAATCTCTATGCCCTGGAGCATCAATGATTGTGATTTGATATTTCTGTGTCATAATTTTTCTATAAGCTAAATCAATTGTAACTCCTCTTTCTCTACTTTCTCTTATTTTATCCATAACATATGCAAATTCAAAACCAGCTTTTCCATGCTTTTCAGCTTCTTCTCTTAACTTTTTCATTTCTTGTTCAGAAACAGCACCGCTTTGAAATAAAAGCTGTCCAACTACTGTTGATTTTCCTGCATCAACATGTCCTACGAACACAACGTTCATATTTGGTTTTTCTTTAGCCATAATCTATTTTAAAAAAAATAGATTTATAAACTTTTCTGTATAAAGTTTTATAACTATTATTTGTCGACGGAATTATAATATTCCTGTATCTATTTTAATACAATAAATTTTTTAACTATCCTTTTTATTATTAGAACATGTTCACAATAATACAGCAGATAATTCTAGGAAGTATTCAGGGAATTGTAGAATGGCTTCCTCTAAGTTCAAGTGGAGTAATAATTTTAATTATGTCTAATTTTTTTGGAGTTGTAGATATGGACATCTTAATTTCTACTGCATTATTTTTACATCTTGGAACTTTTTTTGCAGCTTTAATTTATTTTAGAAAAGATATTTTTCAAATCTTTATAACTCTTTTTAAATATAAATATCAGGATGAACCATCGAAGAGAATTCTCAAATTTTTAATTATCTCAACTTTAATTTCTGGATTTTTGGGATTACTTATTCTTAATATTCTAGTCTCTGAGAGATTTGAATTTACAGGAAAAACTATAACCTTACTTATCGGAATTCTTCTATTATTTACAGGAATAATTCAGATAAAAATAAAATCTAGAGGTTTAAAAAAAGAAAGAAATTTGAAGAACAGCGATGGAGTTCTTTTAGGAATAGCTCAGGGCATTTCCTTTCTTCCTGGTCTTTCACGTTCAGGAATTACAATTTCAACTTTATTATTAAAGAAATTTGATGATACTTCTGCTTTAAGAATGAGTTTTTTAATGAGTCTTCCAGTTGTTCTTTTTGGAAATATATTACTCAATTTAAATGATTTTATGAAAATATTCTCCTCAACCGCAATTTTTGGACTTCTTGCTAGTTTTGTATTTGGATTTCTAACAATTTCAGGATTAATGAATCTTTCAAAAAAGATTAATTTTGGATGGTTTGTTTTAATATTTGCTTTATTAATGCTTGGAAGTTTATTCATTTAAAGACTAAAATAATTATTTACTTTCTTTTAAATCATAAATAAAAGCATATCTCGCATCTCTAAGTTTATTCTCATAGATATCCTTAGAGGATCTTTTTTCATTAGAAGGATTTTTATAATCTCCTAAGATTATTGAATTTGCATTAGAATAAAATTCTCTAGATGGAAGAACATAATCTACAAAAGATTCTCCATTATTGTTTTCTCTTTCTTCAATAAAAAAAGGTTCTCCTAAATAATTTATATTTTCTTCTTTAATATATTCTTTATAGTTTGGATTAATCCTCTCTCGAATAAAAGAGTTCATCTTTATGAAATCAGAATTCTCAAAAGAATTTGAAAAAATATAAGTCTTTAAGACAAGTTCTAAGTTTTTAATTTCATTTAGAGAATTATCAAATAATCTAAAACCTTTAATAAATTTTAATTTGTTCATTAATTTTTAGAATCTGTAAATTTTATAAGTATTTATATTTTCTAGAATAAAAATTATTGATTCTCACTCAAACCTTTTCTTTCTCTTATTCTTCTAATAACATCAGCTTGTAAAGATGCTGGAATCTTTTCAAATAATTGATCTGATATAGATGAATTTCCTCTTCCTTCTGTTGCTGAACGTAAATCATTGCTCCATCCTATCATTTCTGCTACAGGAAGTTTTGCTTTCATTTTTACAATTGTTCCTTCTTGATCTATATTGATTATTTGTCCTCTCTTGCCTCCTACTAATTTTGTTATTCCTCCTAAAAATTTGTCAGGCATTTCTATAACTTGAATCTGTAATGGTTCAAACAAAAATGGATTTGCTTTTCTTATTGCTCCTGTTATACCTTCTCTTATAGCAGGATAAACTTGTGCTGGACCTCTATGAATTGCATCTTCATGAAGTTTTATATCCACTAAAGAAACTTTCATTTTCATACACGGCTCTCTTGCTAAAGGACCTTGATCCATTACTCTCTCAAAAGCATCCATAACCATTTCAATTACTTCTCCAATATGAACTTCTCCACGAGTTTCATCTAAGAATAAATTTCCATTGTAAATTTCTTTGACATTTCTTATTTCGTCTCCATTCCATCCCAATTTTGAAAAAACATTTCCAATTTCTTGATTCTTCTTTTTTATTCTTCCTTCTGGTATTTCTCCTGATTTGATTGCATCATAAATATTGTCTTCTAATGGAGCAACTTTTAAGAAAAAACTATTATGTTTATTGGGACTTCTTCCTTCAACTGCTGAAGATTCCTTTTCTATTGTTTCTCTATAGACTATAATAGGAGAGGAAGTTTTTACATCTAATCCTTTTTCTGTTTTTATTCGATTCTCAATAATTTCTAAATGTAATTCACCCATACCTGAGATAAGACTTTCACCTGTTTGTTCATTAATTTCAACTTTTATAGAAGGATCTTCTTTAGCAACATGTTTTAAGACTTCAATTAATTTTGGCAAATCAGCTGCTTTCTTAGCTTCAATTGATTTAGTTACTACTGGTTCAAATAGATGTTTTATCGCTTCAAAAGGTTCTATTGGTTCTTTGCTTACAGTCTCTCCTGCAAAAACATCTTTTAATCCTACAACTCCAATAATATTACCTGCAGAGACTTTATCTACAATTATTCTCTGAGCTCCTTTATAAACAGAAACTTGCTGAATTCTTATATCTCTTTTTGCCTGATTCATATAAACTTCATCACCTTGCTTTATAGTTCCAGAAAATAATCTTCCTGCAGCAACTTCTCCTGCATGCTTGTCAACTACTATTTTTATAGGAACAAAAACAGGAGGTCCTTCTGGATCACAATTCATTAATGATTTTCCTAATTCAGAATTTATATCTCCAAACCATATTCTAGGAATTCTATAAGGTTGTGCTTGTAAGGGATTAGGATGATGTCTAATACTCATTTCTAAAACTACTTCATGAAGTGGAGCTTTTTTTGCTAATTCTTTATAATTACCTTTTTCATAAGAATCTATTATTTCTTTGAAAGTAATTCCTTTTTCTTTCATATATGGAAAACTTAAAGCCCAGTTATGAAATGCAGAACCGAAAGCCACACTACCATCTCCCACAGAAACTTTCCATTTTTCTTTGTATCCTTCAGGAGCAATATTTTCTATTAATTCATTTACATGTTCGATTATAGAAATAAATCTTTTTTCCATATCATTAGGTGTTAACTTAACTTCTTTGATTAATCTATCAACTTTATTTATGAATAGAACAGGTTTTACTAATTCTTTTAATGCTTGTCTTAAAACAGTTTCTGTTTGAGGCATTACTCCTTCAACAGCACAGCATAAAACTACACATCCATCAACTGCTCTCATAGCTCGAGTAACATCTCCTCCAAAATCAACATGTCCGGGAGTATCAATTAAATTAATTAAATAATCATTATTATTAAATTTGTGAATCATACTTACAGAAGCAGAATCAATAGTTATTCCTCTTGTAGCTTCGTCTTCGTGAAAATCTAAAAATCTTTGTTTTCCTGCTGTATCTTCAGACAACATTCCTGCACCTGCTAAAAGATTATCAGAAAATGTTGTTTTTCCGTGATCTATATGGGCAGCAATAGCTATATTTCTTATATTCTCTTGCTTTTCCATAATTCTCCATATCTTCTTTGTTTTTTCGTCTACCATTTCTTATAATTGAGAAAATTGTTTAAAAAGTTTTGGTTGATATTTTTATCTATCTTGCAGAATCAGCCTGCTTTTCAGATTCATTCTTTTTTCTAATTGAAAAACTTTCTCCATTCCTTTCAGAGGTAAGAATAATCTCATCTGCTAATCCTTGTGCTATTGTCTTTTTTTTGTTAAAAGCTTTGTCTGAGGCTCCATGAATAATATTTCTTAAAGCTAGATTAACTCTTCTTAATGGAGAAATATCTACTGCTTGAGGATATTTTGCACCACCATATTCAATAACAGTTACCTCATCTCTTGGAGCTGCATTTTCAATAGCTTTTACAAAGACTTCTATAGGATTTTTCTTTGTTCTTTTCTCAATAAGTTTAAATGCTTCTAAAATAATTTTTGCATTTTTTGAATATTTTCCAGTGGAATGTCCTAAAATAATTCTATGTTTTTTTCCTCTATGTCCTGCTACAGCAATTTTATTTATTAATCTTTCAACTATGTTTACTTTTGTCTGTCCAAATTTCTGAAAATTTCTTCCATGATTCTTTAAAGCTAATTTAGGCTCTAAGTTTATTACATTTTTTAATCCAACATCACTAATCTCTACCTCTGCATCATACAAATCAAAAATTTTGAACTTGAATATTATTTTTTCTTCAGACATTTTATCTTCTACCTTTTTCAATTTTACCTTTAACTAATCTAGCTAAGGGCTGATCATTAACTTTAATTACTTGAAATCTTATACCTCTAATATCTCCTTTTGCTCTTCCCTGTTTTCCTCCAATTCTTTCAATCATAACTTCGTCATGTTCATCAATAAACTTTTGAGCTAAATTTCCAGGAATGAAAGCACCTACTACTTTTCCATTTTTTTTAAGTTGAACTCTACAACATTTTCTCATTGCGGAATTTGGCTGTGCAGCTTCCTTTTGAAATTTTGAAAGAACTATTCCTTTACTCTGACTTGCACCTTTAAGAGGATCAGATTTTTCATAGAGTTTTAAAGCTCTTACTTTATATTTTCTATTCTTCCATCTAAACTTCTTTCTTTTTTTTATATTTTTTAATGCACTTTTTAATCCCATGATTTTCTCCTGGAAAAAGATATACAGAATTTTGATTCTGATTTATAATAATTAGGAATAAAATTAGTTTTTAAAAGTTGTGATAAAGATTATTTTTAGACTTCAAAAGATTTTAGAACAAAATTAAATAATTCTAAAATCTTTTCCAAAAAAATTACGAATTATTTTCTGCATTTCAAAAAATCTTCTTTTGTTTCTTCCTATCAATGCAGCTTTATTTCTCATACCTGCATTTATAATAACTTCTTTATCTTTTATTTCTAAATCTTTAAAATCCACTGGACTTATTACAACTTTTATAAAATATTCTAAATCCTGAATACCTCTTGGCTTTGGAATAATCTTTATTCTTTTTCCAAGAATTCTACTTATCTGTTTGATGTTCTTTCCATTTTCACCTACTGCTTTTTGAATTAAAGGTTTTGGAACACAAAAGATTAGATTTCCATTATACTTAAAATAAAATCTTGTATTCACTCTTGTTATTTTCTCGAATAGATTAAGATGTCTCATATCTTGCATATCAATAGTATTCACCATTTTTATAATTTTTTTAAAAATATTTTATTTATAAATTTTTCCGAAGAGAAAAATTGTATAGAATATAACTTTTTTATTCATTAACCTCTTTTATAACTTTTTCATCCACTGTTTTTTTGTCTTTTGTATTCAAAGGCCCAATTACTTTTACTAATAATCCTGGAAGTCCGGTTCCTATTGGTACAGGTTGATTTACTATTATATTCTCTATAATACTTGAGAAATTATCTTTACTTCCCTTTAAAGTAGAATTTACAAATTGTTTTACTGGAGTTTCAAATGTTGCTCTTGCTAATATAGAAGATTTTTGTGCAATAATTCCAACTCTAGTAACTCCTCTAACTTCTCCAGTATTAGTCATAGTGTCAGCAATCAATTTAAGATGTCTAATGTCAATGTCTAATCCTTGAGCTTTTAAAACTTCTTGAATTTCATTTATTATAAGTTGTCTTGCTGCTTCAATTCCAAGAACTTCAGCAACTTCATGTAAATCATTTGAGATTATTTTATTTTTATTAACTTCTTTTAATTCCATAGTATCTTTCAAATTTGTTCCTAAAGTCATAATAAGGTAATCACTCTCTTTTTTTATTACTAAAATCTGTTCTATTCCTTTAATTCCAGAGATTATAGTCTTCTTAAGTTTCTCTTTTAATTTATAAATTTGTTTAAAGTCGAGTTTATTTACATTTATTATTACAACATTATCTTTTTCTTTAGCTTTAATTCCAGAATCCTGAAGTTTTTCTATAATCTTATTCATGTTTAAACTAGTTCTTTTTAAAACTTGTTTATCTATCTTAATTTCAATTTTTTTATCACTGAAATCTAAATTAATTTCACTTGCAATTTCTTTTAAAGTAATTTCTTTTATTCTCTCTGCAAATGCTTTTGCAGATTTCTCGTTGTTGTATTCTTTATTAAGATAAATTTCCATTTTAGGAGATGAAGGCTTTTTTCTGGCATCAAAAATTTCAATAAGTCTTGGAAGACCCATAGTTACTTGCATCTCTGCGACTCCTGCCATATGGAAAGTTCTCATAATCATTTGAGTAGAAGGCTCTCCAAAAGATTGAGCAGTTATTATTCCTATAGCCTCTCCTGAATTAAGTTTTTTATTAGTATGAAGTCTTGAGACATCTAATCCATCATCTCCGTATATAAATTGGATTATATCATTATTACTATTTCTTACTGTCTTGTCATATTCAAGTCTTAAATCTTGCAGAGCATTTGATAATCTTCTATATAGATAACCTGATTTAGGTGTTCTTAAAGCTGTATCCATTAATGAATCTCTTCCAGTTATTGCTCCAAAGAAAAATTCATCAGGTCTTAAACCCTTTATGAATGAACTATGAATAAATCCTCTTGATCTAGGAGATAAATCTCCTTTTTTGAAAAAAGATAAGGTTCTATTTATATATCCAAAATCAATTCTTCTTCCTCCTAATTGTTGCTGTCCTACACAATTTGCCATTTGTGTAATATTTAATATTTTTCCTCCACCTCCTGATGCCATCATATGGCTAACTGGATTCTCTTTTGGAAATCTATCTTTAACAACGTCTCCTATCTTTGTTCTTACTTCATTTAATATCTTTAAAATTTTTATTTCTCTTGATTCTTCTGCGGTCTTTCCTGGAATTATTTCAAGATTATTTTCTTCATAAGCTTTAATGACTTCTTCTGTTTTCTTCTCAGATTTTCTTATAATTTCATCTCCTTCTTTGATTAAAGAATCATCTAAATCAAAATCTTCTAGAGCTATAGTCATTCCTCTATCAGAAATATAATTTGTTCCTAAACTAAAAGCTTTTTTTATTATTTTAAAAGTTTCATCTCTTCCAACTTTTTTGTCAAGTTCTTTTATTAACTCTCCATCTTCTACTCCAAACAAACTCTTATCTATTTTTCCTTTTATTATTTTTCCATCTTTAATTACTATGCTCTTATTTGAGAAATCTATTTTTGGAAGAATGCTTGAGAAAACTTCTGTTCCTAAAATATTCTTCTTTGAGATATTATAATCTATTCCTGATTTATATAGAAGCTGATCTGCTTCCTCTTTTGAGAATTCTTTGATTCCTAAAAGATAACCTCCTGTTATACTATCTTTTGTATTTCCAATTAAATTTATATTAGTTCTTGGAGACATAAGATTATTTTTTACATTCAAAAGAATTTTTGCTTCTGTTCTTGCTTCTTCTGTTTGTGGACTGTGAATATTCATTTCATCACCATCAAAGTCAGCATTATAAGGAGTACATACAGCAGGATGTAATCTAAATGTTCTTCCAGGTAAAATTCTCACAAAGTGTGCCATAAGGCTTCCTCTGTGCAGAGAAGGATGTCTATTAAATAAAACAATATCTCCATTTTGAAGATGTCTTTCAATTTTATAACCTGGAAAGATTTCACTTATTATTTCTTCTTTAAGTTCTGATGTTATTTTCTTTCTTTTTCCGTCTGGTCTTACAATATAATTTGCACCTGGATACTCTTGCCCTTTTTCTATTAATTTTTTTAATTTTTCAATATTAATATCATTTACTGTCTCAGAAACAGTTACTATTTTTGCTATTTCATATGGAATTCCTACTTCATTTATTTCTATATAATGATCTGGAGAGATTACAGTTCTTGCAGAATAATTCACTCTTTTTCCAGCTAGATTTTTTCTTATTCTTCCTTCTTTTCCTTTAATTCTTTCTGTTATAGTCTTTAATGGTTGTCCGCTTCTATGTCTTGCAGGTGGAATTCTTGAGACTGTATTATCAAAGAAAGTTGTTATATGAAATTGCAATAAATCCCACAAATCTTCTATAATGACTTCAGGAGCTCCTGCATTTAAATTTTCCCATAATCTTTGATTTGCTCTTATTATATCAGAAAGCTTGTGAGTTATATCATCTTCACTTCTTTCTCCACTTTCCAGAATAATACTTGGTCTTATTGTTACAGGAGGAACTAATAAAGAAGTTAAAACAGCCCATTCAGGCCTACTACTTTTTGCATTTATTCCTATTTTAGCTAATTCCTCATCAGATAGATTTACTAATCTCTCTCTTATCTGAGTAGGAAATAATCTTGTTTTTCCTATATAAAAACTAGTAGGTTTCATTACTTTGACTTTTTCTTGAAGTGCTCCGCAATGAGGACATTTTTTTGAATCTTTAGCTTTTTTTGCTCTTTCACTTGGAGAGTATTTTTCCAAATCTTTATCAGCAAGCATAAGTTTTCCACATTCTTTACAAAAACATCTTAATCCTAGTTCAATTAAAGGAACATATTTCAGATGGATTATTGGTCTTGCTAAATCAATGCTTCCAGGATGTCCCAGACATTCTTTTAATCTTCCTCCACAAGTTCTACATCTAAGTCCAGGGTCAATTACTCCTAATCTTAGGTCCATTAATCCTCCATCAACAGGATATCCATCTATATTATACAATTCTGGAGTTACTATTTTAGCAGCTGATAATCTTTTGATCTGTTCAGGACTAAGAAGACTAAAAGATATCTTTCCAATTTTCTTACGGATTATTTCTTGCATTTTTATTATTCATATTTATTCTTTAATTCAAAATTTGTATGAATATGAAGTCCTTGTAATTCTTCTAAAAGTAATTTGAATGCGTATGAAACTTCAATAAAGTCTATTTCTTCACTATTACACATAGGACATCTTACTTTATTCTTTATAGTATCATTTATAGCAATAGAACCACATTTTTTACAGATAGGAAGAGTGACTTTATCAGAATCATATCTTTCTTTTAACAGTAAAGAGGCACCATGTGCTACTAAAGCTTGCTGTTCCATTTCTCCAAGTCTTAAGGCTCCTCCTCTAGACCTTCCTTCAATAGGCTGTCGAGTTAATAGAGCAATTTTTCCTGAAGCTCTTCCATGTATTTTATTCGCTACCATATACTTTAATTTCAAGTAATATAAACTACCAATGAAAATCTTAGCTTTCATTTTCTTTCCAGTAATTCCACTATACATAACTTCTTTTCCATCATATCTAAATCCTAATTCTCTAAGTTGTTCTTCTAATTCTTTTTTGCTTACACCTGAAAAAGGAGTTCCATCTATAATTTCACCTTTTAATGAACCTACTTTTCCTGCTAATAATTCCAAAAGATATCCTACAGTCATTCTACTTGGCAAGCTGTGAGGATCAAAAAGAACATCTGGTCTGATTCCATCTGAAGTAAATGGAATATCTTCTTCTGGAGCTATCTTTCCTATAACTCCTTTCTGTCCATGAGATGTTGCAAATTTATCGCCTATTTCAGGAATTCTTAAATCACGAGTTTTTACTTGAATAACTTTATTTCCCTCATCATCTTCTGTTATAAAAACAGCGTCGACAATTCCTTTTTCTTCTTGCCTCATAGTAACACTTGAATCTTTCTTTGTTTTTATTGATATTTCTCTTGCTTCTGAAAGAAATTTAGGAGGAGACATTTTTCCAATTAAAACTTCACCTTCATTAATCTCAGCTTCTGGATAAACAATTCCATCATCTTCCAAAAATCTATAATCTTCTTCTATTTTATATCCAGAAACATCCTTTTCAATAGGTGCTATTTCATCTCTTAGACCTCCAGCATATTTAATCTCAACAGCATTATAAGGACGGAAATAGAAACTTCTTCCAACTCCTCTCTCTACACTTCCTTTATTTAGAACTAAGGCATCTTCCATATTATATCCTTCATAACTCATAACAGCGACTATTAAATTCTGTCCTGCAGGATAAGTTCTTAAAGTATCATAAACAAAACTTCGAACTATTGGTTTTTGAGGATACTGTAATATAGAAACATCAGTATCTAATTTTACATGATAATTAGCAGCATAAATTCCCAAAGCTTGCTTCTGAGTTTTACTTCCTCTGTTTAATCTAGAACTCTGATCATGATTTCCATAAGGAACTAAAGATGTAACAACACCGAATATATCTGTTGGATCTATCTCTAAATGAGTGTGATTTGGAGTTATCTCTTCTTCATATAAAGCCACAAAAGCATTTTCTTCTTCTGCAGCATCTAAGTATTCTATGACTCCTTCTTTTAATAAATCCTCCCATTTCATTTCTTCTTGTTCTAATTTTAGTAAATATTCTTGATTTAATCTTGATTTTCCTTCTTCAAGAATTATAAGAGGTCTTAGAACTCTTCCAGGTTCTGTAGAAATAATAATTACTCCTAAATCTTCATCTTTTTTGATATTCATTTGATTTGGAAGTCTAGAATCTCTTCTTTCTTCTTTTATTTTATTAACAAAACTATCAGAATCTTTTATATTTCCAATATATCTTCCATTAAAGAAAACATCACTTCCTTCATTGTTCTCTTTATCTATTCCATATTTTTCTAAATCTTTTAAAAATTTGTCTTCATCTAAATCTACACGAGTGGAGACTCTGCTTAATATTGATAAATTTTTTCTTAATCCAATCTCAGTTCCTTCAGGAGTTTCTATAGGACAGAATCTTCCATAATGTGTTGGATGTAAAGTTCTTGCTAAAAAATTCTCTTGGTCTGAAGGAAGCATACTTGAAACTCTTTGTAATTGTGAAATAGTATCTAAATAATTTGTTTTCTGCATATTTTGAGTAACTCCACTTCTTTCTCCAATCCATGAACCAGTTGCAATAGCAGATTCTACTCTATGACTAAATAAAGTTGATTTTGCAATAACTCTTATTGAGAAAAGTTTTCTTCTTTTTGAAGATTTTTGTAATGAATATTGAATATCTCTTATTAAAATTCCAAGATTAACTCGAAATAATACTGCTAACAAATCTCCTGAAAGTCTAACTCTTTTGTTAGCATAATGGTCTTTATCTGTTCTGATTTTTGGATTCTTTTTTGATATTAAATATTGTTTTATCAATTTACATAAAGTCACAGCCTTCTTATTTCTATCCTCTTTTCTTTGTCCTATATGAGGAAGAAGATATGAATCAATTCTTTGTTTTACTCTGTCTAAAATTTCTTTTTTATTTCCTTGTAAATTTGTTTTTTCAGCAATATACATTAAAGCATCTTCTGATTTTGCTAGATTAACAAATTCGTAAAGATTAATGACAAGACTGTCTGTTTCTTTTCCTATATATTTTGCAATATCTGATTCTTTTACTAATCCAAGAGCTTTTAGAACTACAATTGCAGGTAAACTTTTGAATCTACTAAAAGATAGTTCAAAAATACCTTCTTTATTCTCTGAGATTAAAGTAGGAATTCTATAAGTTCCTTTTAACGAAAATAATTTTAAATTTAATTCTCCCTTAGAATTTGTTTCTACAAAAGGTTGATTCTCTGCTAAATCTTCTGCCATTACCATAACTCTTTCATTTCCTTTTATTATAAAATATCCTCCAGGATCAAGAGGATCATTATAACTCTGAATTAATTCTTCTTCTGACATTTCTCTAGTATTACAGGTATCACTTCTTACCATTATTGGAATTCTTCCAATTTCTACAATCTCAGAATCAATCTGGTCATCTTTTTTTACTGTTATCTCTAATTGTACTGGTGCAGAATATGTAAGATTTCTTAATTTTGCTTCATAAGGTAATATTAAAGAAGAACTTCCATCAGCTTCTGTAATATTTGGCTTTCCTACTTTAATTTTTCCTAAACTAATTTCAAAATTTTCTTCAGGCATACTTTTTGATATTTCGTCTACAATTTCTTGCATTCTATACTTTATGAAATTATCAAAAGAAGTTATATTAGATTCAACTAGAGAATGATTCTTTAAGTAATTCTTCATAACTAAATGATTTTTCATTATATAACAACTCTATAATAAATAGATGAATTATCTCCATATTTTCGCTCTATTTTTACTATGTCACCCCTTTCACATTTTTCTGGTAAGCTAGGATCATCCAAAAATATTTTTGGTAGTTGAGCTTTGGATATATTTAATTTATTTAGAATTTCTTCAGATTCTTTTAAGCTTAATTTACTGTGTTTTGATTGGAGAATGTGCATTTTTGAAATTAATAAAAGTTACATAATTTACATTAACTTTTAACAACTTTATAATAATAAAAGATAGCTAAAATTGATTTATAAATTTTTGGGTTGATATGGCTTTGCATAATAACTAAATTTTATCTTCTCCTCATTAAATTATATATTCTATTAAAAGTAGTTGTTACAGGAGATATTATACTATCAGGATAATATTGGTTAAATATTGCAGGAAGTCCATAATTAGGAGCAACAGATACAACACGGGAGGAAATGGCTACAGGAGTAGGATTAATTGTAAATTTTCTTTCTATCCATTCTGAACAATACAAATTATTACATGTCTTAACTTTCCATTTAAAATTCCCAATTCCATAATATTTTCCAGATCTTGATGTAGAATTTACATTTACTTCAGCGTATCCATAATCACTATCAATAGCAAAAACATAATATTCAGCTCCAAAGACTTTATTCCATTTAAATTCTATATCTCTATAAGCTCTTCCTAGATTATCTTTTTTATTAAAATTAAAAATTTCATTGTCTAAAGGATAAATTAAATTAGGAGAATCTAAATAAGAATCTTCAATTTTGAAATTATTTTCTTTTGACCATTCTGAACAACTTATATTATTACATGCTTTAATTTTCCATTTAAAATTTCCAATTCCATAATATTTTCCAGATCTTGATGTAGAATTAACCTTTACTTCAGCATATCCATAATCACTATCAATAGCAAAAATATAATATTCAGCTCCAAAGACTTTATTCCATTTAAATTCTATATCTCTATAAGCTCTTCCTAGATTATCTTTTTTATTAAAATTAAAAATCTTATTATCTAATGGTTCAATAATAAAATAAGAATCTTTTTCTAAAAAGACAGGCAGAAACATTAGTAATTCTTTTGAGTTTTTTAGATTGAATATTTCATTATTACAACAACCTCTTTGATAATTCTGATAACAACTACATAAATAGGGGTCTGTAACTGAATTCTTTTGAGCATAATTCCATAGAGCAGTCATTAATTTTTCCATATCTTTATTATATTTATTCCAAAATCCATATCCTCCTGTAATCAATGAAATTGAAAGGTCGTAGGGAGCATAAGCAAAACCATCTCCATGATATCCTACTCTATACCATCCATTTGTTCCATCCATAAAATTAGTAAATAAAGGTTCTTCAAAATCTCTATTAAAAGTTTTATATAAAATCTGATTAGTTAATTTTTTCATTACATTTTCATCAGGAAAGTTATCATTAGTAATATCTCTATTTTCATATAGAGTATTAAATAGATGAATAAATCTTCTTGCATGACTTATATCCCAGCCAATTTGATTTTCTTTTTCTTTTTTAATCTCTTCAGATTTAGTTTCACAAGTGCAATCAAGTTTACATTTACCTGAAGAACAAGCAGAATTATCACTTCCATCACACTCCTCGTTTCCTTCTCTAATATTATTTCCACATTTAATAGAAATACCTTCATCTTTTTTGTAGATATTTGCAATTTCACTATCTGACAAAGCATAATCATAAACATTTAGTTCATCAATTGCTCCTTGAAAAAACCAACTATCCACAGTTCCTCTTGAACCAACTGATGTTAAATAAAAGCTATCATATAAAGTTTTTCCAGCATGAGCATTGCTCTGTCCAACTACTTCTCCATTGTGATATAATTTAACAAAGTTTCCATCAAAACTTATAGCAACATGCTGCCATTTTCCCCATTCAATTACTGATTTATCAGAGAAAACTACAGATTCTATTTCTCTTTTAGAGTTCCAAATTCTCCACATTAATTTTCCTTTGTAAAAACCAGTATAACCAATCATAAAATAGAATACATCATAATCAGCAATTATAGCTGAATAATCAAAGTTTTTTTCTTCAGGTTTTATCCATACCTCAATACTAAATTTATTTCTTCCATCTAAAATATTATCATCTAAACTAATAGAATCATCTGTTCCATCAAATTTTAATGCAGTATTAACTTTTCCATCTACACCAAAAATAACTCCTCCTTCTTCAGTTCCATGATGATTGTTTCCACTAGAGTCTTTTACATCTTTTCCTCCAGAAATACTATTTGCTTTTTTCTCATCTAGATGCAATAGCAGAATATTCTTTTTTTGACTAATTTCTTCTAAAGAAAACTTATTTTTATAATCTGTATAATCATAAGATAAACTGGCATACAAATCTGATTTTGTTGGAAAACTTTTTCCAGTGTATTCTGCATAATCGTAAGCATAATGATCATTCCATGCACCTAAATCAAAATTTAATCCTTCTACTCTATTTCCATCAAAATCAACTAATTGAGATTCAGATAATCTATTCTTAACTAATTCTAAACTTATTTTAACATAAGATAAAAATTCACTTTTTTGCTCATAAGTTAAAGGAACTTCTTTAGGATTTTCTTTATTAGCTGCGAGTATCTCTACAACTCCAGCGAGAAGCCACATATCATAATCTGAATAGACATTACAATAAGAAAGGTTGTTTCTAGTTCCAAATTCTCTATTTAATTTTTTTTCAATGAAATCGTGATGATTATAGTTTGGTGTAGTACAATAATGCTCACAACCCCATCCCTTTACTTGAAAAACATTATTATCTTCGTAGATCCATCTAGCATAATGATCTTTAATTACTACTGGAGAATATTTTCTTATAAGTTCATTCATATTATCTGTTCTCTTATCTGGACTGATCTCTGAAAAAAGATGAATTGCATTAGAGATACAATAAAGAAATTGTACACTTGGTCCAAAGGATTCATATCCATCATTATAAGTATCAGAATTATGATAAACCCACATTCTAGCTTTTCCAGATGGAGTTTGTAAGGGAGCTGTAACATTACGTAAACAGGGAACTCCATCAATAATAGGCCAAAAATAAACATAATCACTTCTTTCTTCTAGATAATCGTAAGCAATTAAATAAAGTTCTGCGATTTCATCTAAAGTTTCATAATCTTTATCATAAAATGCTCCTTTAAGAAGATTATTTGTCCATAATTGGATATTATATAATATGTAAGGATCTTTTCTAATTCCTAAATTATAATTCATTGAGTTTGCTAATAAAGGTCTTTGATTTTCCCAGATATTATCAAGGATTTCTTTTTTATTTAAATGATAATTATCAGAAACAGTAAAATCATAAATATTACCAGTAGTCTCCTCTGAAGTTACAAGATTAGTCTCTCCTATTATAATTAAACCTAAGATTAAAATTATTAAACTAAATGAAATTAAGTTGGAGAATTTAGAAAATAGAAAATTATCTTGTTTAATCATATTTAAAGAGGATATTCTAATTTATAAAATTAATTAAAATATTTCTTATAGAACTCATTTCTTTATTCTAAATTAACTACTTACTAATTGTCTTCTAAGTCAGCTATCTCTGATTCTGCTTTTTCAAGAGCAAATTCAGCTTCTTTAAACTCCTTTAATTCTTTCTCAGATTTTCCAGACTTTTTAGATTCTCTAAGAATAATATCCTCAGCCAGACTAACATGCTGTTCTGCTAATTCTATCTCCTCATTTTCCATAATTTATTCAAATAAATTAGTATATATAAATCTTCTTACATTTATAATATAAAATTAAATAATAATTAATAATTTTCTAATAGAATTTTAATATTTTGAATATGATGGCCCCGAAGGGATTTGAACCCTCGACACCTAGGTTAAAAGCCTAGTGCTCTATCCAGGCTGAGCTACGGAGCCATATTTATGTTGTTTTGTTTTGTAGCAGAATGGATTTAGCCAAATTTCTATTTGAGCCTATCCAGGCTGAGCTACGGAGCCATATTTGTTTTTATTTTGTGTATTTAATTAATGTATTTAATCAATAAAACTTATATTAGTTTAAAAAGATTTCACTTAGAATATATTTAAAATATCTTTCTTTTTTATTAATTTTACCTTCCAATTTATTCAAGGCTCTTAATGAATTCTCTTTAATTTTTCTTCTAATTCTTCTTCAGGAATATTTCCAATAAATCTATTAATAATCTCTCCATCTCTAAAAATAAGAAAAGTGGGAACTAAATCAATATTCAATCTTTTTTTTAGATTGTAACTTTCACTAATATCAACTTTTCCAAATTTTATATTCTTAAATTTGTTACTTATTTCTTCTATTATTGGAGACATCATAAGAGATTGCATATTCCATTCTGTAAAAAAATCAATAAAAACAATTCCTTTCTTTATAAAATTATTAAATTCATCACTTACTAATTCTTGAATTTTATTACCATTTTGCATATGTTAAGATAAAAATATTATTTATAAAAATTATTATTCTTTAATATTCTATGCCTTCTCTTGCTAGAATTCCTTTATCATAAGGGTGCTTTTTTTTCAGTATTTCTGAAACATAATCTGCTTTTTCAATTAAACTAATAGGAAAATCTCTTCCTGTTAAAACTAATTCAGTATTTTTTGGTTTATTTTTTATTATATCCAATGCTGTTTTTTCATCTATAAGTCCTTCTTTTATTCCAGGTCCTAATTCATCAATAAGAATCAAATCATAATTTTCTATATTTTGAGTTTCTTCTTTTAAAAACTCTCTAATCTCTTTTTTTAGATTATTAAATTCTTCTTTGTTGTATTTTTTAAAATAAGGATGCAGAAATTTAAACTGAGAATATTCTATTTCTTTTTCATTTAGAAAAAATTGTTCTCCTGTATCTCTTTTGAATAACTGAATTATTTTAATTTTTAAACCTCTTCCCAATGCTCTTAGAATTAAGCCCATGCCTGCAGAAGTCTTTCCTTTACCTTCTCCAGTATAAATATGAACCAATCCTAATTTTGATTTATCAAAAGTCATTTTCTAACTACATTCACTATAACCACAATCAAAACAAGTTATTCCTGAACATCCTGAAACAATTCCCACATTAGAACTAAAACATTTTGGACAATGAAGATTTTGTTCCTGATAATCTTTATTAATCTTTTTATCTTCTACTTTAAAATTATTCTCTAATCCTCCTGATTTTATCTTTCCTGTTTTTATTAAATGTTTTCTTAATGCTATTGACACTGCATGAGGAATTGAATCTACTTTTTCTTTTCCGAATCCAAAAGGTTTTTCTGATTTTATAGAATTTAAATGTTTTAAAATTTTTATAGGATCTCCTCCTAATTCAAAATATTTTGAAAGAACAATTGCTAAAGCACTTGAAAGTCCAGATATCTCTGTTCCTGTAGGAGAGATATTTGCAAAAACTTTAGTAGGACCTTCTTCATCATAATTTATATGCAAATGAATAGGCCCATGTCCTGTGTTTATTTTTTGATATTCTGATTTTTCTTCTGTTTTATTTCTCTCTCTCTTCTTTTTCTTTTCTTTTGTATTCAATATTTGAAATCTTTTACTTCCATCTCTGTAAATAGTAACTCCTTTTGCTCCATTTTCATAAGCTAGAGTATAAACTTCTTCAACATCTTTTATTGTAGCTTCATTTTTCAAATTAACTGTTTTTGAAACAGCATTATCAGTATATTTCTGAAAAGCACACTGCATTAAAACATGCTCTTTTGGCTTCAAGTCATGCGAAGTAAGAAAAAGATTTTGTATATCCTCAGGAATTTCTTTAATACCTTTTATAGTTTTAGAATTATCACTTATTTTTTTATAAAGTTCTTTTTTTTCGAATCCAAAGTAATTATTCTCACTAGCTATTTTTTCAAATAGTGGATTAATTTCAAAGAAAGTATCTTCCCATTTAGGAATTTCTCCTTTTTTAAGTGAATCAATTCCTGATGCGTTATATCTAATATATGCAACTGCAAAGAATGGTTCAATTCCTGCTCCTTGAACTCCTGCTGTAATTCCAATTGTTCCTGTTGGAGCAATAGTTGTTCTTGCAGAATGTCTTGGAAAAAATTCCTGACCTCTAAAAAATCCACTATTTTTATCATATATAGAACCTTCCCATGCAGGAAAAATACCTCTTTTATTAGCTAATTCCTCAGAGGCCTTCATAGAAGTAATATTAATAAAATTCATAACTTCTTCAGCTTTCTTAAGTGCTTCTTCAGAATTGTAGGGAACTTTCAGCATAACAAGTGCTTCTGCCCATCCCATTACTCCTAGTCCTATTCTCCTTGTTTTTTTAGCCATTTCTTCTATTTTTGGAATAGGATAATCATTTACATCAATTACATTATCAAGAAAATGTATGCTTGTATAAACACACTCTTTTAATTCTTCAAAATCAAATATAGCATTTTCAGTAAAAGGTTCTTTTATAAATTTTGAAAGATTTATACTTCCAAGATTGCAAGGTTCATAAGGAAGAAGAGGTTGTTCTCCACAAGGATTTGTAGATTCTATTTCTCCTAAATTAGGAGTTGGATTGCTTCCAGTATTATTTATTCTATCAATCATAATTATTCCAGGATCTCCTGTTTCCCAAGCAGATTTTATAAGTTTGTTCCATATTTCTTTTGCATTTAAATTTCTAACTATCTCCTGTGTCTTTGGATTTATTAATCCATATTCTTCATTATTTTTAATAGCTTTAATGAATTTATCATCAATTGTTACTGAAATATTAAAATTCTCCATAACTCCTGGATTTTTTTTCATATCTATAAAATCTAAGATATCTGGATGAGTGTAATGTAAAATTCCCATATTAGCTCCACGTCTTGTTCCACCTTGTTTTACAACATCAGTAGATTTATCAAAAATCTGCATAAAAGAAAGAGGTCCTGATGATACTCCTTTTGTGCTTTTTACAGAATCTCCTGAGGGACGTAATCTAGAAAAAGAGAATCCTGTTCCTCCTCCGCTTTTATGAATCAAAGCCATATCTTTCACAGAATTATAGATTTCTTCAATAGAATCTTCAACAGGAAGAACATAACAAGCACTTAATTGTTGCAAATCTCTACCAGCATTCATAAGAGTAGGAGAATTTGGAAGAAATTTAAGCTCGGATAATAATCTATAAAATTTATCTTCAGTTCTAGAAATTATTTCTTTATTCTTTTTATTTATTTCTTCTAAATTCTGAAGAAATCTTCTAAAATTCTTGTGTAATTGATTCTGTTCATTTAATCCATTATGAAGTAAAAACATATTTACATTTTTTCCTTTTGATTGATATGTTTTCTTTTTGTAATTGACTCCTGTAAAAATTTCCTCTTCATTAATCTGCTCAGAATATAATAAATCTCCAAGAGCTATATTATGACAAACTTTTCTTAACCATTCTTCTATTGTAGAAGAATCTCTTAGATATTTATCCTTTATTACTTTAATCTGATTCTCTGTAAGATTTAGTTTTGTTAATTGTTTAATTTCTTGTTCCATTATAAACTCCTTAATTCTTTTTTAAAATCTTTAATGTTCTGAAAATCTCTATAAATTGATGCAAATCTTAGATAAGCAATATTATCTAATTTCTTTATTTTTTTAATAACAATCTCTCCTATATTTGAACTTTTTATTTCTTTATCTCCTCTTTTCCTAATCTGTTCTTCAATTGAATTTATCATTTTATTTATTTCATCAGCAGGTATAGGCCTTTTTTCAAAAGCTTTTTTTATTCCTTTTTCTAATTTCTCTCTTTTGAATCTCTCTCGACTTTTATCTTTTTTTATTATCCATAATTCTTCTTCTACTGGCTTTTCATAGGTAGTAAATCTTCTTTTACAATTCAAGCATTCTCTTCTTCTCCTTATACCTTCTGGAGTATTTCTTTTATTAGTTACTCTTAAATTTTTATTACCACAGTATGGACAGTTCATCTTTTTAATAATAGAGATACAAGATATTGTATCTATTAATCTTTTTTTTATATACCTATTGTATTAAACTTTTAGAAGAAAAGAAATTAATATTTAAATTTTTATAACTCTGGAATAGAGGTTACAAATCTCTTAAAATTTTTTTAGTAATCTGCACCTTTTGCATATCTCTCCTCTTGATGGCTCTCCACAGATTTTACAATATCTAATACTCTTTTTATCTTCTTTTATTCTCTTTGAAAGTTCTAAAAAGTTATTCATAAGATTTTTCTTTTCTTTTTCTGAAATTCTTTTCATAAAATCTCTAATTTCAACTCTATATGTTTCTTGGCGATAAGGGCAGATTTCTCTATGAATTGGAAGATTTAACTTTATAGAATAATTATCAATTTCATCATTTAGAATAAAAAATAAAGGTTTTATTTTTATCACAAATTTTTTATTTTTTATTTTTAAAATAGGACTAAAATTAGAATTTAGATTTGGACTTCCTTTTAGAATATTCATAAAAAAAGTTTCTATTTCATCATTAAAATTATGTCCTGTTGCTATTTTATCTACTTTTAATTCTCTAGCTTTTTTGTTTAGATACCATTTTTTAATAACTCCACATAAAGTACAATTACTCAATTTTTTATCTTTTTCTCTGAAAATTTTGACCATATTCTTTCCTGTTTCCTCTTTTATATAATAGATATGAAGTTTTATTTTTAGAATATCACATAATTTTTCTACAGATTTCAAACATTTTCTGCTATATTCTCCTAATCCTAGAGATAAATGAATTCCTTCTATATTATATCCTAATTTCTTCAGAATATATGCAGTTACAGCAGAATCTTTTCCTCCTGAAAGTGCAACTAAAATCTTATCTTTTTTATCTAATAATTTATATTTTCTGATAGTATTTTTTACTTTTTGCTCAATATTCATAAAAATAAAGAGTATAAAGAAGTTTTAAATATTATCCAAAGGATTTTTATATTTTTTATGATGCTTGGGATATTTGAGTATACATTTGGGTTGTTTAATCGTGATGTTATGTGTACAGATGTCTTACAATCGTTGGTTTTATGAATTTACAGATGGAGGATTAAGATTAGAAAGAGGTATAATTTGGAAGAAATATACTTCTATTCCTTATGAAAGAGTTCAGAATGTAGATATTAAAAGAGGAATAATCGCAAGAATGTTTGGATTTTCTACTGTTGAAATTGAAACTGCAGGACAATCTGGATGGGGAGGCGGTTATAGTAGATATGGAAGAGGAAACAGAAGATATCAAAGTGAGGGACATCTGCCTACAATAGATATTAATGGTGCTGAGAAAATAAGAGAGTTTGTTATGAAAAAAGTTAGACAAACTCATGGTTCTGGATTATAATTTTATTTTATAAAAAACAAAAAAGCGATTTCTCTAATAAATAGTTTCTAAAAAAATTATTTCTAAATTATATTTTTTCCTACTCTAACTTTAAATAAAATGGGATCTAAAAAAAGATTTATATATTATCTAATTTAATATATAGTTATTATGAGCAAAAAAA
>CAYTGG010000016.1:0-13170 GCA_964437455.1 Candidatus Woesearchaeota archaeon
GAGAAGATGATGCAATTAACTTTAATATTGGAGGAAGTTCTCACAGTTTAACAGTTAAAGAAATATATTCAGATTCAGTTAAAATTGAAGTTGAATCAACTCCTCAAACAGCTACATTAACAGTAGGAGAAACAAAGAAATTTGAATTAACAGATGATGATTATTATGATTTAATGGTTACTCTTGAATCTTTAAGTATTTCAAGTGCAGAAATTACAGTTCAATCTATATATGAATCAATAACAGGAGAAGCTTCTGAAGTAGGAGATAGTGTTTCAGAAGAAGATACAGAAACTCCAGAAGGAACTGGTGAAGAAGAGGCTGCTCCTATTGAAACTGAAGAAGAATCTAATTCAATATTTTGGATAGTTTTAATAGTTTTAATTATAATAGGAATTATTGGTTTTGTTTTCTGGAAAAAGAAAGAGTAAAAATTTTTTAGAAGATGAAATTTAGAGTTTTAATTTTCTGCATACTTTTTGTATATTTGTTTGCTATTATTGGAAGTTTTTTTACAAATACAGGAGAATGGTATGAATCTGTAAAACCTTCAATAGCTCCTCCAAATTATGTTTTTCCTATTGTATGGAGTATTTTATTTCTGATGATTGGTTTTTCCTTATATTATTCTATAATCTCAAATAAAGATAAAAAAAAGATAATAGGTCTATTTTTATTAAATCTTATTTTAAATTCATTATGGAGTTTTTTATATTTTGGATTACAAAAGCCTTTCTATGCTTTCATTGAAATTTTCTTTTTAGATGCATCTATATTATTGCTAATTATTGCAACATATAAAATAGACAGAAAAGCTTCATATCTTTTAATTCCCTATTTTTTATGGGTAAGTTTTGCTATTATTCTCAATTTTTTAAGTATAATCTAAATAAAGAGGATTTAATTTGTTCTTTTTATCATAATAATCTTTATAATAAATAAGAAGTAAGAGAATACAAATAAAAATGAATAAAAAACTTGAATTAGAAATTAAAAAAGCAAATGCATTTGAAATGGCAAAAATTGCTATGCAAAATAATGAGTTAGAAAAATTAAAAGAGTATATCTCTTTTTACAAGAAATTATCAAATGAATATCATAATCTAGAAATGGAGGATATTTCAAAGAAATATGAACATAGATGAAAAAATTGGAGAATTGAATCCTGAAAAACAAGGAAGATTCTATAGAGTACTATTAGATGTTCTTCATGATAGGTGGTGGTGCAAGATGTATGAAATAGATTATGTTAACATTGAGCCCCATATTCCTAAAATTAAAGAGATTATCTATAAAAACATGTTCGAAAAAGAATTAGATCAAGTTTAGATATAAATAAGAAAACAATAACAAAATTGTTAATCACAAGTTTTATTTTAACTGGAATTATATCTGCTGGATTAATAGATCATCTTGGAAAAATCTCTGGAGAAATTGAAATTAAAATACCTATTTTTTATTTAGATAATATAGATATTATTAAGGAGGGAGAAGGTTATCTAAGATTTGAGGAGGAGGTCAATGGAACTTCTTTTTTACTAGATTCAAATAAATTTTATTCAGACAGCTTAGAAGTTGAAAAGTTTTATCCTATGAACTTTAATATAATTCTAGAAGTAAAAGTTTCCAATTTGTCAATAAATTCAACAACAGGAAAAATAAGTTTAATATTTATTATTTTAATAATAATTATCATGATAAGAACAAAATATAAACTTTCTAAAAATCTTCCAAGTCAAAAATAGATTTTTGATAAAACAGGCAAATAAAAACATTTAAAAACCATTCTGAATTAATATAATTGTCTGACTTCGGTTGGACACGGAAGGATGGACTTCGGTTTTTCCTTCCACCCTTTTTTTAAAATATTTTTAAGATGTTATTGTTATATTCTATTAGATGTTATTGTTATATTCTATTAGAGATTATTATATTCTATTAACATCGACAGATTTATAAAACAGAATCATATTTCTTTTTTGTAGACTAGGTTGGCGGGTTAGTTCTCTTTTTTTCTCTTCAAATATTAGAAAAAAATGTAGGACTAACATCGACAGATTTATAAAACAGAATCATATTTCTTTTTTGTAGACTAGGTTGGCGGGTTAGTCCTCCGCTATTTGCAAATGGACTTTATGGCAGACTGCAAGGAGGGGCGTGATAGATGCGTCGAAGAGTCTTTATTCGGACGTTGACGTTTTGTCCTTCTCGATCTTGCATATGCGAATTGGGTCAGGCCTTGATCGGAGCAGCCCTAAACATTTGTTAAGGTGCTTGAAGGGTCGCAGAACTGAGGAAGAATAAAGGTAGCTTTTCGGTAATTCTTAAGCAAACCTCTGAGTCTACACTTATTTTGAAAATTCTAATATTTTAATTTCCTTTTACAGAAGATTTAATAAATATAACTTTCTTATTTTATTAATGAAAAGGAGGAATAAAAAAGGGCAATTTTTTCTTATTGCTACTTTAGTGGTAGTTAGTATATTAATAACTCTTGCTACTTTTATGAATTATTCAAGAACTGAAAACTATACAAATCTTAATGAAATAAAAGAAGAATTAGATACAGAAGGTATTTATGTATTAGATTATGGAGTTTATAATGAGAAAGATATGAAAGAACTTCTAAGAACTTTTGCTATTAATTTTTCAGAATATATTGGAGAAAATGTAGATTTATATTTTATATATGGAGAAGAAAGTGATTTAGAAGGAATAGAATATGAGGATGGAGTTATAAGTAATTTAGTTGTATCTGAATCAGGAGGAAATGCTGAGATTGATATTAAAGGAGAAACTTATACTTTTGATATAAATACAGGAAAAAGTTTTTATTATGTGCTTTCTCAAGAGATAAATGGAGAGAAGTATATAACAGTTAGTTAAGATGAAGAAAAATTTATATAACGAAAAAAGAGGAATCAGCGTCATGATTGGTTATGTATTATTAGTTGGATTTATTATAATTATGAGTATTATGGTCTATTCCTGGATGAAAACTTATGTTCCAACAGAAGATATGAAATGTCCTCAATCTGTTTCACTTTTTATAACTGAAAAAAAATGTACAGCAACTGTTGATGGATATAAATTAAATATAACTTTAAGAAACATAGGAAAATTTAGCATAGCTGGATTTTTTATAAAAGCGTCAAACTCTACTGAAGAAAGAATAGCTACAATAGATTTAGCTAATAATTTAACAGCAGAGGGAGCAGGAGTAACTCTTAATAATCAAACAGTGTTACATAATATTACAGGAAGCGGAAATTCTATGATTCCTGGAGCAGAATCTACTTTCATTTTTGATTTAGGATCAAAAATTTGTCTTATAGAAATTATTCCTGCTAGATATCAAGAAGTGAATGAAATAACAAGATTTCTAAGTTGTGGAGATTCAAGAATAAAAGAAGAAATAGAATGTGTATAAAATTAAAATGTTAAAATTTATAAACTACAAAATATAAATATAGAAATGGGAACAGATAATAAAATTATTTTAAATTCTTATTTAAGAAAAAAAGGAGTTTCACCAGTCATTGCAACTATTCTTTTGATAAGCCTTACTATTGTTATAGGAATTATTATTTTCTTATGGTTTAGAGGAATGAATCAAGAAGTTATTACAAAATCAGGAGGAAAGAATGTAGAACTTGTCTGTAGTGATGTTCAGTTTGATGCAGAGTATAGTTCCTCCAGAGGAGAATTATCTATTACTAATACAGGAAATATTCCTATTTTTGGATTTGATATAAAGAAACATGAAGGATTTAGTTATTCTACAGAAAATTTAAGAGATCTTTCTTCAAGTTGGCCGAGAGAAGGATTAAATCAAGGAGAAAGTAAAAAGATATCAATTACTTTTGATGCAGGTGTTGAAAAAATAACACTTATTCCTGAACTATTGGGAAGTTCTGATAAAGGAACAAGAACATTTGTATGTAACGAAAAACAGCATGGATATGAAATTCTAATATAAAATGGAAAAAAGAGGAGTATCAGGAATTATAACAATGGTTATTCTTATTGCATTAACATTAGTAGTAATTGGAATTGTGTGGATTGTTATTAATAATCTAGTAGAAGAACAAATAGAGAATACTGAATCTTGTTTTGGAATTCAGGATAAAGTTAAAATAAATGATTTATACACCTGCTGGAATAGCAATAGTTCAGAATTAAGATTTTCCATAGGAGTAGAAGATATAGAACCTAATGAGATTTTAATATCTATAGCATCTGTAGGAGAAACAAGTAGTTTTAGAATTAACAACACAGTTACTAATATTACTAATGTAGTTAATTATCCTAGTAGAACTGAAGGTATAAAAATTCCTGGAAAGAATTCTGGTTTAACATATATTCATACAGGATTTACTACTAAGCCAGACCAAATAGAAGTGGCTCCTGTATTGAATGGAGAGCAATGTGGAATCACTGATTCAATGAGAGAAATAGAAGTCTGCTATTAGAAAAGAATTTAAATTATATTTTATTAAGAAAATTATGAAAAAAAGAGGGCAGATTTGGGTAGAGACTGTTATTTATACTTTAATCGCTCTTACAATGATTGGTTTGGTATTAACTTTTGTAAAACCTAAAATAGAAGAATTTCAGGACGAAACAGTAATAACTCAATCAATAGATATATTAAAAAAAATTGATAGTACTATAAATGAGATTCGAATTGGAGGTTCAGGAAATCAAAGAAAAGTTGAAGTGAATATACAAAAAGGAAATTTAAAAATAGATGGCATAAATGACAAATTAATTTTTGATATTGAAAGTAAATGTCAATATAGTGAATCTGGTGAAGGATATCAAGAAGGAAATATAGAGGTGCTTACAATTAGTAGAGGAGAAATAAATCTTGTGAATATAACTAGAGATTATAGTGGAGATTATAATATCACTTATAGAGGAAAAGATGAAGAGAAATCACTGACAAAAGCTGCAGTGTCTTACAATCTACTTATCTCAAATGAAGGAGAAGTTGGAGGTAAAACCGAGATAAATGTAGAGATTATATAAAATGGAAAAACAACAATTAGAAATACAAAATTATCCTAGAGTTAATATTAATTTTATTCCTAGAATTCCAAAATTACAAAAATCAGAAGATAAAACCAAGATAGATGTAAGATACTGCTTAATAGAGCCTTTTGCTTTTGCTCATATTTATTGGAATCCTAAAATTTATGAATTAGTATATGAAATTGAAGAGCCAATATTAACAGAAGAAGAAAATAGATACAAAGAAGAGATAATTAATATAATGAGAGAGATGATAGACTATGATGGAATAATAGAAAAAAATCAGGAAGAGCTTTTTAAGTACATTGATTCTCGATTTAAGTTTCTTGCAGTAGAATTAGGAATGAAAATTCCATACAAAAGTTATGTAAAGATATATTATTATCTTTGTAGAGATTTTTTAGGATTTAATGAAGTTGAGCCTTTATTAAGAGATTATTTTGTAGAAGACATTGAATGCAATGGAATAGAAACTCCTACATACATTGTTCATAGGACTTATAGAAATCTAAAGACAAATGTGATCTTTAAAGAAAATGAGAAACTTGAAAGTTTTGTTGAGAAACTAGCGCAAAGATGTAATAAATATATTTCTTATTCTAAACCTATTCTAGATGGAAGTTTGGCTGATGGTTCTCGTGTTAACGCTACTTACACTAAAGATATAAGTAGTAGAGGGCCCACATTCACAATTAGAAAATTCACAAAAGAGCCATGGACTCCTCCTCAATTAGTAAACTTTAATACTCTAAGTCCTGAAATGATTGCATATTTATGGCTTTTAGTTGAGAATAAAATGAACATTCTAATAACTGGTGGAACTTCATCAGGTAAGACTACTCTTTTAAACGCACTTGCTTTTTTTATTCCTCCAGAAGCAAGAGTAGTTTCAATTGAAGATACTAGAGAATTAAATCTTCCTCGTGAAAACTGGCTTCCAAGTGTAACTAGAGGAGCTACTGGATTAAAAAGTATGGGAGAGGTTGATTTATTTACTTTATTAAAAAGTTCTTTCAGACAAAATCCTGATTATGTTATTGTAGGTGAAGTAAGAGGTAAGGAAGCTTATGTTTTGTTTCAGGGAATGGCATCTGGGCACTCATCTATAAGCACTATGCACGCAGATTCTGTGGATACTGTTATAAAAAGATTAGAAACTCCTCCTATAGAATTATCTCCTACTTTAGTGAACATATTAGATAGTGTTTGTATTATGACTCATGCAATAGTAAACAAACAAGAAACTAGAAAGTTAAAAGAGATTGTAGAAATAATAAAAGTAAATCCAGATGGAGTAGCTATAACAAATACTCCTTTTGTCTGGGATCCAAAAAAAGATGAATTTTATTTTAAAAAAGATAGTAAAATATTTGAGAAGATATCCAGAAAATATGGAATGACTATAGAAGAGTTAAATATAGAATTTCAAAGAAGAGTTCAATTAATATTTGAATTTTATAAAAAAAAGGTGTTTGGATTTGAACAGTTTCAAAATATAGTTAATGAGTATTACAAAAAACCAAATGAGATTTTAAAAAAGTTTGGAGTTGAATAAACAAAATATTTAATAAACCAATTATACTTATCTTAGATATGAAAAGAAGTGATATAAGTTTCTTGAAACAATTAATAGATTCTTTTGAAGAAGCGGAAATTAAACTAGAAAAAGCCTATAAAGAAGAAAATTTTACAGAAGTTAATAGATCAAAGAGAATTATGCTTCAAATACAAGAAAAAATTTCTGAGATTTTAAAATGACAAAAGAAACTTTTTTTAATTTAAAGAAGAGTATCTCAAAAGAAAAGAGAATAATTAAGGAAATAGAATATCTATCAGATAGTTTAGGAGAAAGAAAATTTAAAGAAGAGATAGATATGATCAGATCACAATTAGAATTATTAAAACATTCTTTAAAAAAAATAAATGAAGAGATGCTATCTCTTCTAAAAGAAGTTTCTATAAAAGAATCAGGAAAGAAATTAGTCTCTAAAGAATCTGAAGAAAGATCCTCTCCTAATAAATCTGGTTATGATAGAATTCCTAAAGAAGTTATTCCAAATAAAGAAGTTAAAAAGAAAAAAAAAGATATTTCTTTTCTGGATTTGTTTAAGCAAACTAAGAAATATTCACAGATGGAGAAAGATACTATAAAAAGATTTGGAAATAAAAAAGAAAAAAAGATTGAAAAAAAAGAAAGAAAACCAAGCAAATATGTAAATTTGTCAACAAGAATCTTTGCTGATTTCTCAAGAGACTTTATTAAAAGAGGATATTTTAAAAAAATAAGAAAAGATTTGATAAGAGCAAATTTGTATTTAGTAGATGCTAGTTATATTTCTACAATATTTTTAACAGTAGCAATATCAATAATTGCTGGAATTTTTATTTTTCTTTTTCTACTTTTCTTTGAAATAGGAGGAGAGCTTCCAATAATAACTCTCTTTAAAGGAAGTTTTATAATGAGAACATTGAAATTATTTTGGATTATTCCTGCTCTTCCTATTACAGTTTTTATTTTTATGTATTATTATCCAAGTTTAGAAAGAATGTCCCTAAAAGATAAAATTGAAAGCGAGCTTCCTTTTGCTACAATACACATGTCTGCTGTTTCAAGTTCTATGGTGGATCCAAGTAGAATATTTGATATAATTGTAGCAACAAAGGAATATCCAAATCTAGAGAAAGAATTTAGAAAACTATTAAATGAAATTAATGTTTATGGTTATGATTTAGTAAGTGCATTAAGAAGTGTCTCTTATAATACTCCTAGCTTAAAACTAAAAGAATTGTTTAATGGTTTGGTAGTAACTATAAATTCAGGAGGAGATTTACAGGAATTTTTTGATAAAAGATCAGAAAGTCTTTTGTTTGAATATAAAATTGAAAGAGAGAAATATACCAAAACTGCTGAAACTTTTATGGATATATACATTAGTGTTGTCATCGCTGCTCCTATGATTTTAATGTTACTGGTAGTTATGATGAAAATAAGTGGATTAGGAATAAGTCTTAGTACAAATATGATTACTCTTATCATGGTGCTTAGTATTTCTATGGTTAATATTTTCTTTTTAACATTTTTGCATTTAAAACAAAGTTCAAAATAAAATGGAGATGAAATTATATAATTGGATTGGAATAATAATATCTCTAATAGTAATCTCTTTATCTTTTTTATTTAAAGGAGAAACTTATATTCTTATACTTGGAATTGGAGTTTTAATAGGTGTATTTCCTTTTATTGTTGCTATATTAGAAGAGAATAGAATAAAAAATGAAAAAGAGGAGATGTTTCTAGAATTTGCAAGAAGTTTAGTAGAAAGTGTAAAAACTGGAACACCGATAAGTAAAAGCATAATCAATGTAAGAGGAAAATCTTATGGTGTTTTAAGTGATCATATAAATAAACTAGCAAATCAGATTTATTTAGGAATTCCTTTAAATTCTGCATTAAAAACTTTCTCAAAAGATGTAAAAAATAATAATATTTCTAGAGCACTTACATTAATAGGACATGCAGAAAGAGCTGGAGGAGAGATTGGAGAAATTTTAGAATCTGTAGTAGAAGCAGTTACTTTATCTGATAAATTAAGAAAAGAAAGAAAAGCTACTATCTCCACTTTAGTCATTCAAGGATATATTATATTTTTTGTTTTCATAGGAATAATATTAATTATGCAGTTTAGAATTATTCCAATGTTAGGAGGAATTGCAGGAGGAGAAGGTGCTTCTAGTTTTAGCCTTGGAGGAGGTGGAGAATTGGATGAGCAAGCTATTTCAAACTCTTTTGTATATCTTTTATTGATACAAGGAGCTTTTACTGGCTTGACTATAGGAAAATTAGCAGAAGGAAATATAAGAGCAGGAATAAGACATTCTTTTGCATTAACTTTGATTTCTTTTTTAGTATCTACAGGAGCAGGAATAATCTTGGGATAGCAAAAGATATAAAGTTTTTTTTAGTGGTTTTATTATGAATAAAAGAGGTTCGCATGTAGGAATAGTTTTATCTTTTGTTATATTTATAGTATTTTTAGTTTTTTTATATGCTATTTTACAACCAAGAATAAATGTAGAAAAAGAAAAACAATCAACTTTAGACAATTTAAAGCCAATCTTTTTAGATTACATAACAGAAGAATTAATTATATTAACGGTCTTCAATAAAACTTCACATTCTTCGTATGATTGTCTAGAAATTGATAAAGGAATTTCAGGAATTTCAGGATTAAATTGTAGTGTTAGAAATGAATCTGGAGAAATTGTTAATTTTTCTTCTTTGGGTAGTTCTCTAAGAATAAATTGGAAAGATGAAGAATTCTTTAAACTCTACTGCTCTTCTGAGAAATTTCAAAATAGGTCTTTTAATTCAGCAACAGGGTGTGTTTCTGGAGTAATTGAATCAAGCTTAATAAAAGATTATATCTTCCAGACAAAAATACATTCTTTAAAAAGAGAGTATGATAATGAATATGAATCATTAAAAATAAAATTAGGAATTCCTAAATCTGATGATTTTGGCTTTATTTTTGAATATGTTAATGGAACAGAAATTGGAACAATAGAAAAAGAGATTTCAAGAAGCATTTATTCTAAGGATGTTCCAGTTTATTATATTGATGAAGAAGCCCAGATAAAAAAGGGAAATATTAAAATAAATATATGGTAAATAAAAAAGGTTGGTTAAAGATTGCAGAAGCTTTTATGGCTATTTTACTAATAATTGTAGTTGTATTAATGATTTTAGAAAGAGAAGAAATTGAAGATGATGATTTTTCAAAAGAGATATATGAAGTTGAATTAAATATTTTAGAAGGAGTCAAATTAAATGATACTTTTAGAAATGAAATTTTAACTGTTTCTAATAGTCAGATTCCTGTAGAATGGACTAATTTTGACATACATTTAAATTTAGTTAAAGAAAAGATTAATTCTGAAATTCCTTATTATCTACAATGTGAAGCTAAACTATGCAAATTAAATAGCAGTTGTTTATTTAATAATTCAATTGAAAAAGATGTTTACAGTAAGTCAACAGTTATATTCTCTGATCTAAATGTTTATGCTCCAAGAAAATTAAAATTATTCTGTTGGGAGAAATAATTAAAAAATGAAATTTAGATTTCTAAGACATACAGCAGATATAAAATTTCGGATATATGGAGATAGTATTAAAGAAATATTTGAAAATTCTGCTTTAGTTTTAAAAAAGATTCTAATTGAAAAAAGCAGAGTAAAAGAAAGAATAAAAAAGAGAATAAAAGCAGAGGGAAGAGATTATGAATCACTTTTGTACAATTTTTTAGAAGAATTTTTATTTTTATTTGATAGTGAAAGATTTATTTTAGGAAAGATAATAAAATTAGATATAAAAAAGAAGTCTAAAAATTATTTTATAGATTGTGAATGTTTGGGAGATAATGCAGAAAATTATGAAATTAATGAGCATATAAAGGCAGTAACTTATAATGAAATGTTTGTTAAGAATAAAAAAAATAAATGGATTGCTCAGATTATTGTTGATGTTTAAAAATAATATCAAAATATTTATATCTATAGAATTCTATTAATTTTTATGTTCAAAGAAAAATTAAGAAAAATCTCAGAAAATATTTATGAGATTCCAAAAGAGAAAGGAATGTTAGTTCCTGGTAGGCTTTTTATTTCTGAAAAAATGAATATAGAAGAAGATGCATTAAAACAAATTGCAAATGTAGCACATCTTCCAGGAATTCTAAAATATTCTATAGGTCTTGCAGATATGCATGTTGGATATGGATTTCCAATAGGAGGAGTTGCTGCATTTGATGTGGACAAAGGAATAATCTCTCCTGGAGGAGTTGGTTATGATATAAATTGCAGTGTCCGTCTTTTAAAAACAAATTTAGAAAAAAAAGATATTATAAAAAAACAAAAAGAAGTAACAGATGCATTTTACAAAAAAATTCCTTCTGGAGTTGGAAGAGGAAGCAGTTTCAATCTTTCTAGAAAAGAATTGGACAAAATTCTAGAAGGAGGATCTAAATATTTAGTTGAAAAAGGATATGGAATAAAAGAAGATTATTTAAACACAGAGGAGGAGGGATGTATCAAAGGTGCTGATGCTTCTAAGGTTTCTGATAGAGCAAAAAAAAGAGGAATTGGACAATTAGGAACAATTGGTGCAGGAAATCATTTTTTTGAGATTTTAATTGTGGATGAAATCTTTGATAAAAAGACTGCTGAAATCTTTGGATTAAAAAAAGATCAAGTAGTTATGATGATTCATTGTGGTTCTAGAGGATTAGGACATCAAACAGCTTCTGATTATATAAAAGAGATGGAAAAAGAATATGGACATAAAAATTTGCTAGATAGAGAATTAATATATGCTCCGATAAAGAGTAAATTAGGAAGAGATTATGCTTCTGCTATGGCTGCTGCAGCTAATTTTGCTTTTGCTAATAAACAATTAATTACTTTCTGGGCTAGAGAAGAAATGAAAAGAATTTTTCCAAAATCAAAAACAGATGTTCTTTATGATGTATGCCATAATATTGCAAAATTTGAAGAACATGTGATAAATGGAGAAAAGAGAAAAGTATGTGTTCATAGAAAAGGGGCTACTCGTAGTTTTGGTGCTGGAAGAAAAGAAATTCCAAAAAAGTACAGAGAAGTAGGACAACCTGTTTTAATTCCTGGAAGTATGGGAACAGCATCATATGTTTTAGTAGGAACAAAAAAATCAGAGGAATTAACATTTGGTTCAACAGTACATGGAGCTGGAAGAGTTATGAGTAGAACAGGAGCTATAAAAAATCTTTCTGGAGAAAAAATTCAGAAATTATTAAATAAAAAAGGAATAGAAATAAAATTTGGAAGTTTAAAATCATTAACTCAGGAATCTCCAGAAGTTTACAAAGATGTAGATGAAGTTGTAAAAGTTGTTCAGAAATTAGGAATTTCAAAAAAAGTAGCAAGATTAAAACCAATAATAGTAATAATAGGATAAAAATTTATAGAATAAACTTATTATAAAAATCAATAAAGTTTATAAAATGTAAAAGATTACTATAAAAATGAAAAAGAAAGAGGCAATAAAATTTTTAGAAATCCTTTTAATTATCTCTATTTTTAGTTTAATTCTCTCTATTAATTCTTTAACAGAATTAGTTTCTGCTGATTCCTTTACTCCTACTTGTTCTGTTGTAGAAAGAAATAATTGCATAGGAAGTAATTATATTGTAATGGGATTATCTTCTTCTACAAATGCTCATGGAGAGTTAGCTTCTGAAGGAAATTATGAATGGGTATTATGTTGTAATTTTGGAGCTGGAGATACTAGCTGTACAGGAACAAATAAAATAATTGGATTATCTTCTTCTACAAATGCTCACGGAGAAATTCCAGAAGAAACAAATTATGCAGATGAAGTTTGCTATGAAGATTTATTCTGTAAATCTTTTTCTGGTTCTTGTACCTCAACTTATCCTATAGAAATGATTTCATTAACAGATGATGAAAATGCTCATATTGGAAATTTTAGTGATTATGATACTAAAATTTGTTGTAATGTAGGTTTTGGAGTTGGAATCAAATGGAGAAATAAATATGGATATGATTTAGATAATGATGGAGGCATAGAGGAAATAGAAACTCTATATGTAAATCCAGGAGTAACCAAAGTAAATTCTACACAATTTGATTCTGATCTAGGTGCCTATAGTCCTGTTAATGTTGATGTTTATGAAGATAAAACATTATGGATTGATAATAAAATAAAAGTTTTGACAGGAACTGTTGATTCAGAAGAAAACATTAATTTATTATGGAAGATAAATCAATTAGATATAGATAACATAGACAATATTGATAATCCTATTTATTTTTTAATAAATGATGATAATCTTTTAAGAAGTGAGAATAATTTTAAAATGGAAGTAGTGAGTTGTATTGAAATTTCTTCTTGTAGAAATTATTTATCAGAAGGTATATGTAATGCAGATCCTTGTGAAGTAGGAGGAAATAATATTCCTGGACTTGCTGTAGATTGTAGTGATATTGATATTGAATGTTTTTGTAAATGGGAAGAAGGAGAGTGTAGAACTGCTTGGAACGCTATGGGTAATGAAAGTGTTGATGATGGAGATATAGATG